>DATFJZ010000331.1:0-4817 GCA_035268945.1 Desulfobacteraceae bacterium
AAACCCCCGGGACAACGGTGTTGAGGTGGCCGTTGTGTCCGTTGAAAATCTCGGAGCCTACAAGATTGTTACCGCAAAAATGGGCGAATCCCTGGTGAAGATTAACCTGCCCGAAGAGCAGGCGGTGCCGGCAGACAGGGCGTGGCTCACTTTCCCAAAGGAGTGGGTCAGAATCTACGCCGATGAGTATCTCGTATAAAGGCCATGGCCGGAGCATGGTTTGGGCACCGGCCACAACAAACTATGAAAGCCATCTGATTTGAAAGTAATCAGCCGTCAGTAATCAGAAAAAAAATACTGACGGCTGATAGTTGATAGCTGACGGCATCCATGTGAAAGCCGGGTGAACAAAAAAAGAGGAGATCGTTTAAAATGAATAAATGGCAGGACAACAGGGCGTGGTATCTCATTCTCCCTGTTTTTCTCATTGTTGCATTCAGCGCCATCATCCCCCTGATGACCGTTGTCAACTATTCCGTCCAGGACATCCTGGCCCCGGGACAGCGGTTCTTTGTGGGCACCGAGTGGTTTGTTGAAACCCTTCACAATCAACGGCTCCACAGCGCCTTGCTGCGGCAGTTCATCTTCACCGGAGCGGTGCTGGCCATCGAGATCCCCCTGGGGATCGGCATTGCCCTGGCTCTGCCCAAAAAGGGATGGCAGGTGTCGGCCTGCCTGGTGCTGCTGGCCGTGCCCCTGCTGATTCCGTGGAATGTCGTGGGTACCATCTGGCAGATCTTCGGCCGGGTAGATATCGGGCTTGGCGGTGCCTTTCTCAACGCCATCGGCATCGACTACAACTATACGGCCCATGCCATTGACGCATGGCTCACCGTGCTGCTCATGGATGTGTGGCACTGGACCCCCCTTGTGGTTCTCATGTGCTACGCCGGTTTGCGGGCCATTCCCGACGCCTTTTACCAGGCGGCAAGGATCGACGGGGCCAGCCAGTGGGCGGTTTTCAGGTTTATCCAGCTGCCCAAGATGAAGGGCGTGCTCACCATTGCCTTTCTGCTGCGGTTCATGGACAGTTTCATGATCTACACTGAACCCTTTGTCCTCTCCGGAGGAGGGCCGGGAAATGCCACCACCTTCCTCAGTCAGTTTTTGACCCGCCTTGCCGTGGGGCAGTTTGACCTGGGGCCGGCGGCGGCCTTCTCCCTGATCTATTTTTTAATTATCCTGCTGGTCTGCTTCATGTTCTATACGGCCATCGTGAATGTGGGCAAAGAGGAGGTATAGATGACAAACTGGAAAAAAAAGGTTGTGGTCCTGGTTTATTTTACGTTTCTCCTCCTGCCGGTGTACTGGCTTCTGACCATGTCCCTGAAGACCAATGAGGAGATTCTGGGGGTGTTGTCCTTTTTCCCCCACAATCTCACCTTTGACAACTACATCACCATTTTCACCGATGCTTCCTGGTATACGGGATACCTCAACTCCATCAAATACGTTGTTTTGAACACTGTCATCTCCCTGACCGTTGCCCTTCCTGCTGCCTACGGGTTTTCCCGGTACCGGTTCATCGGGGACAAGCACATGTTCTTCTGGCTGCTGACCAACCGCATGACCCCGCCTGCGGTGTTTCTTCTGCCGTTTTTCCAGTTCTACCAGACCGTGGGACTGTTTGACACCCACATTGCCGTGGCCCTTGCCCACTGCCTGTTCAATGTCCCCCTGGCCGTCTGGATTCTCGAGGGGTTCATGTCCGGAATACCCCGGGAGATCGACGAGACGGCCTTTATTGACGGGTACACCTTTCCCAGGTTTTTTGTCACCATCTTCATCCCCCTGATCCGGGCCGGCATCGGCGTGTCAGCCTTTTTCTGCTTCATGTTCTCCTGGGTTGAGCTGCTTCTGGCAAGAACGCTGACCTCGGTCAATGCCAAGCCCATCGCTGCCACCATGACCCGTACGGTGAGCGCCTCGGGCATGGACTGGGGACTTCTTGCCGCTGCAGGTATCCTCACCGTTGTGCCGGGCATTGTGGTGATCTGGTTTGTTCGAAATCACCTGGCCAAGGGCTTTGCCCTGGGCAGGGTTTAATTGGCCTTGCGATCATGACATGGCGGGTATGCAGTGGAAGGGTGAGGCTTGGACGATTGCCCCCTGGGGGCCATGACGTACAACAAAACAGGCCTGGACCCCATGGACAAGGCATGAATCTGAACGTTGATTCGAGAAGGAGTCGTTGAAAAATGAGTATGGAATGGATGGCCTGGACACAGGTGACAGCGCTGTTTTTCATTGGTATCGGTATTTTGCTGGCCGGCATGACCGTGTGGGAGATTCTCTCGCCGACTATCGAAAGAAAGGGGGTGCTGCCCATGGCAACCACCAGAGGAGACCGTTTCTTCATGGGGCTTCTGGGCAGTGCCTATATTCACCTGGCCTGGCTCGGTTTGACAGAGATGACCATTTGGGCGGCCTTTGGCATCTCCCTCTGCTACATGGCACTGATGATGAGGTTCGGATAGTCCCCCTCTCTTCTGGTGTTGGTTTCGGTGTGAATGGGGTTGCCTGTTTTGGGTCGCCCCTCTTGGTCAATGATATAAACGATGGTTAAATGGAGGAGGATTGCTATGAAAAAGAGTGGTATCGCTGCAGTCGTGCTGGCTGGAATGTTGATGGTATGTTCCAGCGGATTTGCCGGCATGGATGCTGCCAAAAAATGGGTTGACGAGGAGTTCCAGCCGTCATCCCTTTCCAAAGCAGAACAGTTAAAGGAGATGGAGTGGTTTGTCAAGGCGGCAGAACCTTTCAAGGGGATGGAGATCAATGTGGTCTCTGAAACCATTACCACCCATGAGTATGAGGCCAAAACCCTTGCCAAAGCGTTTTCCGAAATAACAGGTATCAAGCTTACCCACGACCTGATCCAGGAGGGGGACGTCATTGAAAAACTGCAGACCCAGATGCAGTCCAACAGGAACATCTATGATGCCTATGTCAATGATTCCGATCTCATCGGCACCCATTACCGCTACGGCCAGGTGGTTCCCCTTTCCGATTTCATGACAGGGAAGGGCCGGGATGTGACCCTGCCCACCCTGGATGTGGATGATTTTATCGGAAAATCCTTTACCACGGCTCCCGACGGGAAGCTCTACCAACTGCCCGACCAGCAGTTTGCCAACCTCTACTGGTTCCGGTACGACTGGTTCCAGCGACCGGAGCTGAAGAAAAAGTTCAAAAAGATATACGGGTACGAGCTCGGGGTTCCGGTGAACTGGTCCGCCTACGAGGACATTGCCGACTTTTTTACCAACAAAGTGAAAAACCTTGACGGCCAGAGGGTTTACGGCCACATGGATTACGGAAAAAAAGATCCCTCCCTGGGATGGCGGTTCACCGATGCCTGGCTCTCCATGGCAGGGGCAGGTGACACCGGCATTCCCAACGGCACCCCCGTTGATGAATGGGGCATCAGGGTGGATGAGACCGGAGTTCATCCCGTCGGGTCCAGTGTGGCCAGGGGCGGAGCCACCAACGGTCCTGCTGCCGTGTATGCCCTGACCAAGTACATCGACTGGTTAAAGGCCTATGCCCCGCCCGAGGCTGCCGGTATGACATTCTCCGAATCCGGTCCTGTGCCGGCCCAGGGCAATGTGGCCCAGCAGATCTTCTGGTATACGGCGTTTACCGCAGACATGGCCAAACCCGGGCTCCCCGTTGTGAACGAGGATGGAACCCCCAAGTGGCGCATGGCTCCTTCTCCCCACGGCCCTTACTGGAGCGAGGGGATGAAACTTGGCTACCAGGATGCCGGCTCGTGGACCCTGCTCAAATCGACGCCCATGAAGCGAAGAAAGGCCGCATGGCTCTATGCCCAGTTCACCGTGGCCAAGAGTGTGTCACTGAAGAAAACCCTGGTCGGCCTGACCCCCATCCGGGAATCGGATCTTCAGACCGAGGAGATGAGCGAGGCGGCACCTTACCTTGGAGGCCTTGTGGAATTTTACCGAAGCCCCGCCAGGGTCGCCTGGACACCAACGGGCACCAATGTACCGGACTATCCAAAACTCGCCCAGCTCTGGTGGCAGAATGTGGCTGAAGCGGTAACAGGGGAGAAGACCCCCCAGGAGGCCATGGACCGCCTGGCAGAACAGCAGGATAAGGTGCTCTACCGCCTTCAACGGGCCAAGGTTCAGAAGGACAAGGGACCCCTGCTCAACGAGAAAAAGGATCCGTCGTTCTGGCTGAACAAGCCGGGATCTCCCAAGGCAAAACTGGCCGATGAAAAACCCCAGGGCAAAACCGTTGCCTATGACAGTCTCCTCGAGGCCTGGAAAGAGGGCAGGGTGAAATAGTTTGAACGAAAGCGCACCGATGTTTTATCCAAACATCGGTTTTGGGCCAGCCACGAAGTAGTGCTTGACGGTTTTTCGGTCAGCCAGTGGTCAGCCCTTCCGGTGTAACAAAAGAAATCCTGGTGTACCAGCTGCAGGGGGGTATTGGATCCCCTGCAGCTGCCGGGCAAGGGGCGTTGGATTTAAGGAACGCCCCTTTCTTTGTGCTTTTCAGTACATGGCGTACTTTACCAACCTGCCGTCCAGCCCCCCTGCCTTCAACGGTTTTTTCCAGCTGGCCTTGATTCCCATGCACGAGATGTACTGCTGGTCCCCAAAGTAGATGTAGGCGGTGGATCCCCGGCACTTCTGCTTTAAAAAATCCCCCAGGTCCTTGTGGAAGGTCTTCAGGTCCTGGTTTTTTCCCATTCTGATGCCGTAGGGCGGGTTGATCACGATGATGCTGTCCTGTATGGAGGGAATGCGGTTGAAATCCGTTTGTTCCACAGGGATTCGGTTTCCGTGGTG
>DATFJZ010000332.1:0-3534 GCA_035268945.1 Desulfobacteraceae bacterium
CGCAGCCCGTCCATGGGCTGCTCCGAGGTGAGCGGCAGCTGTCTTGAGCATCCGTGCTCACAGCTGCCGCTCAAAACCGCTACGGGCAAAACCCCGAACCGGCTGCCTCTAATTCGACTTGGCTCCGCGTCTACGACCCCATCTTTGTTGTGAGCACGCTGCTCATGGCCGTTATACGAAGAGGGACAGCTGGTTGCGCCGGGCATCGGCGTGCTGGATGGTGATGCGCAGGTGATCCCCGGGTTCCAGTCTTATGCCGCTTGAGGGGATTCTCCACTCCAGCATGTACTCCTTGATCATGACAGAATAGAAATCCCGGTGGGAATCCAGCACCATGGCTTCCAGATAGGCCCCTTTTCTGGTCTCAAGGTGCTTGAAAAGCCAGTACCGTTTTCGCTGGAACTGCATCCTGCCGGCATTGCCCACTGGCAGGTCCAGGACCATGATCATGGTGTCAAGATCATCTTTGGAGTAGCCCTTTTCGTATCCCAGGATACTTCGAATCTGGCGCTGGTTGATGAGATCATAGTAGCGTCTGATGGGGGAGGTGGCCGTTGCATAGGCGCTGACCCCGAGTCCTGCATGGTTTTCCGGTTTGGTCCCTATCATGGCACGGTTCAGCTGTTTCCGCTGCAGGCAGTTTAAAAAGATGTCATGCTCTATGCCTGAAAAGAGTCGTTTTTTGGGGTCGGGCTGGGATCTGAAGATGCCGGGGACATTGTTGGTGGAGAGGAATTCCGCCATGAGGGAGTTGGCAAGGATCATCATCTCGGATACCAGCATGCGCGAAGGGTTTTCCCGGTCGATTCTGGAAATTCCGATTTCGCCATTGTCATCAAGCCAGATGTTGACTTCGGGCAGGGTGATGCTGACGGCACCGTTTTTCAGGCGCTTTTCCCGCAATACCGTGGCTGCCTTGTGAAGGGTGGTGATGGGATCATCCTCGCCGTTGAGCATGTTGGCTTCGGAATAGGTCATCTGTTTGTGAACCTTGATGACGCTGGCAACGATCTCGTAGTCGATGATCTCAAAAAAACGGTTCAGTCTGACAAGGGTGCTGATGCTGGGGCGGGTCTCCCCTTCCTTGAGGCTGCACATGTCTTCGGAGAGTTTCGGTGGCAGCATGGGGATTTTATCGTCGGGCATGTAGATGGAGGTGCCCCTCTCCCTGGCATCTCTGTCCAGAAGATCGTTGTCCTTGATCAGCTCAGCCACATCAATGATGTGAATGCCCAGGATGTAGCCGTCCTCCTGTTTTACAAGACTGATGGCATCGTCGTAGTCAAGGGTGGACTGGCCGTCGATGGTGATGCAGGGGACGTCTGTGAGATCCCTGCGCAGGGGGTCGTTTTTGAAGCCTTCAAAATTTTTTGCATCACTGATCTCATCGGCTTTTTTGAGGACTTCCCCGGAAAAATCCAGGGGGATGTCCATGCGGATCAGGTCGATGTTCTGATCTTCGTGCCATATATCGGCCTTTACAAGCAGGGAAAAAATCTGGTTCGGGGATTCGATTCCTGCCCTGGAGAGCATTTCTCGGGCCGTGGCAGCGGATTTGCTCTCTTTTTCAAGGATATAGTACCATTTGAGGATATTGATAATTTCAGAATCACAGGATTCCGACCCGTTGACCGAATCGGTGAGCATTCCCTTGATCCAGGTCTCCCCCTCTTTGATGAGCCGCTCCCTCTCCTGGGCCGCCTTGATCTGTTTTCTGGTGGTCTCGATCTGCTTGACGGTATGGGGTGTGAAGATGTTTTTCCCAAACTTGAAGTAGAGTTTGTCCTTGAAAAAGGCCCTTGTCACGGCAGATTCATGGTCCGGGGTGAGGGGTGGGTCAAAGCAGAAAACCGTCATGGTGGCAAGGTCAACGGCCTCTTCATCTTCGTACAGCAGTTCCCACAGTTCTTTGACATCAATGGTCAAGGCCAGGGTTTCTCTCTCCTGGGCCTTTTTTTTCAGGCTTTTCACAAGGAAATCCCTTGTGCCTGACATGTCAAGACCTTCCCGGGAGATGTCAAGGAGTCTGCTGGCTGAAAGGTTTACCTCGCGGTTGTTTTCAGTGAGCAGCCTCAGGCGCTGATGTTTGATCTGGGTGATGACCGCTGTGATGATTTTCTGCTGGTCTATGTATTCTACAATATCTCCAATGTTCATAGGCCCTTTAATATCAGGATACAGCTTTAAAGTCAATCAAAGCATTGCCCATTGATCAATTCTAATTGGCTTGTGCTGAATTTTCGGGATTGTCAGGTTTCCGATAAAGTTCGCCCGGATACTTCGCCCGGTTGACCCCTCCGCCCCATGGCGGTGTTCGGATCAAGACCTTGGGTGAGGTCAGTATCGTTGAGGGGCGGTCTTTCACAGGATCTGACCCCGGTGTGTGCCTTTTCTTTTTCTTGAAAAAAGAGCCGTGGTGCCGTATGATTTAACGATGTTCTGGAAAAAGAAAAAAAAGAGGGCCACCTGTCAAAAAAACAAGAACGGTATTCCCGTGTTGACCAGGGAAGATGATCTTGTCTCTCTTTTTACATGTGGCGAGCGTGGAAAGGGGGAACCCTTTCGTGGAAAAGATTCCGGTGGCGTTACACCGGAATCTTCTGCACCGGCCCGGGGGGAAAACCGGGATACCGGGGCAGGCTTCAACGGTGATGAAAAGGCCGCTGGTTCTGGATCAGGTTGCCGGGGAGAGGCAGCACAGGGCGGTTCCGGTGTTTCCAGGAGAAGACAGGATTCCCCGGATGGCCTTGCCGGAAAAAAGAAGGGAAGAACAGACAGGCACGGACTGCCTCTCCTGGACGGATCAGCGCCCCTGTCAAGGATGTTCCATGAAGACGCCAGAAACGAAGATGCCGGGGACTTTTCCCGTCTCATCGATGCTTCAATCAAGGGCAAGAAAACAGATGCCCTGCTGCTGGCCAAAAAGGATAAACCGGCGCCGGATCCTGTCCCTCTGAAAAAGCGGCTGAAGCGCTACCCGCCTCCTGAAAAATGGCTGGACCTTCATGGGCTTACCGCGTTTGAGGCGGAAACAAGGACCGTCTCTTTTGTCCGGACAGCCAGGCGAAACGGCAACTTTACCCTGTGCATCGTTGTGGGCCGGGGACTTCATTCCCCCCAGGGGGCAGTGCTCCCCGATGTGGTGGTGGACCTGCTGGCGAAGCTGAAAAAAGAGGGGACAGTGCTCTGGTTTGAATGGGACAGAAAAAAGAGATCCAGGAGCGGGGCCCTCATTGTCTACCTGAACCAGTTCAACGATTGAGCTGGTATTTTTCAACGGCCCGGTTGTGCTCCTGGATGGTTTTTGAAAATTTATGGGTGGTGTCCTTTTTTGACACAAAAAAGAGATAATCGGTACTGGCTGGAAACAGGACGGCTTTCAGGGACATCTCACCCGGATTGGCAATGGGACCAAGGGGCAGTCCGGCTATTTTGTATGTGTTGTAGGGGGTCTTTTTCCTGAGGTCCCGGCGGGTGATGTTGCCGTTGAAATCCGGCATGCCGTAGATGACAGTGGGGTCGCTTTCCAGGCGC
>DATFJZ010000333.1:0-3858 GCA_035268945.1 Desulfobacteraceae bacterium
TGGCAGAGGCTGCCCATCGTCGCACGGAAAGCACCTCAGATGTCTGGTGGAGGTCAATGATCAGGGGCAGCTGTTTTTCCAGAAACGACAGGGCCTCCTGGGTATGCCCTGCTGTGTTCAGGCAGTGGGTAACCTCGTGTACGGTTTTCAGGCCGGTGCGGAGCACAAAGGGCGTTTTTTCCCGGGAAAAATGGTCGGCAAAAAGGGTTGACACCGTTGCGGCGTACCCGGTGAGAAAGTCCCCGCAGGCGGCGATGTCCACGATGGCGGCAGCCCTGACCTGGTAGGCAGGGTCCTTGAGCATGATGTGGCCAAGCCAGGCGATGATGTCCATGCTGGTGGGGTTATCCTCCTCTTTGGAGACCCCGGGGGGGTGTTCCACCAGGTACTGGACGAGAAGCCCCGGGACAACCTGCCGGACATGGGGGCTGATATCCCTTGAAATGGTGGGAATGAAGCGTTTGATCTCTTTTTCCCTGTGGGTGTGGTTTCCCAGGAGCTGCACGGTATTTCTGCGGATAAAGAGGTCGTCCCCTGTTTTTGGACGGAACAGCCGCTGGCCGGCCGCCCGGAGAAACGAGTCGGGATCCAGGACGGACAGCAGTGACAGGGCTGCGTTCTGGATGGAGACCGGCTGGCGGGTGTCCAGGGATGCTCGGTATATGAAGGTGATGATGCTCTCTTCAATGTGGCGCTGGATCAAATCCCTGGAGAGGGAACGCATCATCCGGGCCAGGCAGTGGAAGGTGCCGGTCCGGACACGGTCGTCCCCGGTATAGGCCAGCAGGGGCTTCAAGGTCCTGTCAAAGGCCACCAGATCGAGAATGCGCTCCCTGCCGCTCTCTTGTGGCAGAGAATCCAGGGCCATGGCGCTCATCTCTCCGAGCCGGTTCAAAAGAAACACCAGGCTGTACTCCTTTTCTGAAACCCTCCGGCTGGAACGTTCAATCACCGCATCAAAGCCGAACCATCGTTTCAGGGCCTTTCGATCCTGGCGAAGGGCTTTTCCCGATGCGCCCATTTCAGCGGCAAACTGCAGGACCAGCTGATTTTTTTCATTGTCGCTGTTTGACGATGCAAACTGCTGCCTGAAGCGGTCCTGGCCGGAGTGCAGCTGCTGTATGGCGGCCAGTTCCCCGGGAATGGCACCGGCAAGGAATTCCACCGCCAGGGCCACAAGCCGCTGTTCACCGGAAGCCGAGGCCACCGCTTTTGCCGTTTCTGCTTTTTTCACCAGAAGCAGACCAGCTTCATCGATCTTTTCCCGGAACAGCCGGCACTCCAGCTGTGAAAGACCCGTCTCCAGCAGGGCGATTATCTTTTTTTTTGTCACTGTCATCGATTCCTCTTTGCCCGGGGGTGACCCCGTTGGGTCCCCATTAACTTAGATTAGAACGGGTTATACCTTACGGTGTTGTTCGTTTCCCGGGGGAGGTTCCGGCGGTGTATGGGATAAAAATCAAGTTCCCCCGGCCTTATGTCCTTCAACCCCCTGCCCCGGCTGAAAAACCAGGAGATGGAAAACTGTGCCTCGTAATCCCCGTTGTCCATATCCCCGGTGAAGTCAAGCCCCATGCTGATCCTCTGCTGGTCCGGCATCCAGTGATGCCAGGCAAGGTCAACATCCACGAGATTTCTCGTGCTGCTACTCTTTCTGTCCTGGTCGGTAAAATACCGGGCATGGCGGTACCGCAGGCTTACCTGGAAATCTCCCAGCATCTGCTTTACCCCTGCCTGAAGTTTGACATTGTCCAAATCCAGGAGGTTGCTGCTCTCGTTGCTGTTGATACCGCCCTTCACATAGCAGAGGGTGTCCAGCCATGGAGAAAAAGCGGCATAGTCGGACAGCTCCATGCCTGCCCGGTGGTTTTTCTTGTACGGGGTGAAGATCTGCCGGTCCAGGTTGTCACCGGGGTACTGGTTTTCATCGTCCACGCTGAGCACCCTTCCAAAGAGGGAGAGGGAGGGGATATGATAGAATTTAGTGGTGACCGTTCTTTTCTGGAAGAATCTGGCTTTGAACTGACCGCTGTACTCCCGGGAGGGATGGCTGCCCGTATCAAAGGTGTCTGCCTCTGGATTCTGCATGTAAAGGCTGGCCTTGAGATTGATGTCCAGGGGGATCCTGTCCGGATAGCAATAGATATCTTCCTCCATACCGGCAACCGGCCCCCCGTTGTCCCGGAAACGTTCCAGAAAGGTGGTGGTAAAATAGGAAGAGCCCGGAACAGCCGTGTCAAGGCACTCCCGGGACCCATTCCAGTGGTGGGAAACAGAGAACTCAACTGTCCGGGGATTGTGATCCCTGTCCAGGTCCGTTGCCGGCGGATCGTCATCAATGGCAGTCGATCGGCTGGCCTTCCCGGTGACGGACCAGGTGCCGTCTTCCTGGGTACCCAGGGGGTAGGCATCACAGAAGCGAACCTCTGTTACGGGATCGTCCGGACCGATCTGCAGATACGGTTCGGGCAGCGGATCGTAGGGGACGGTGACAGGGCGGTTTTTTTCGGGCTGGTCAGGTCTATGTTTCAGAACACGTCTGTGGAGCCGGAACAGCGCTTCGGTCTCATCCGGGCCCGGTGCCAGGACCAGCTGCTGCCAGCCGGGCTGGATGTACCGGTACCCCACCATTGTTTCCGAGTCTTTGCGGCGGTCAATGCGTACCCAGGCAGGGCCCTTGACCCTGGCCCTGACAGGTTCAGACGGGGTGGCAGTATAGAAAAACCGCCTGGGAACAGGATCCTGCCGGATGGGGGTGCGGGTGGTTTTTGTGCCGTTGCCTGTGAGTGTCTCCGGACGCTTCAAAGCAGGGGCAGACTTCTTGGTTTGTAAGCATTTGGCCTTTGAACCACTGCCGTCGTCTGGCCCTTCCCAGAAGCGCACCGTTAAAAATTGGTTGGGATACCGGTGAACAAAGCCGGTGGTGATCTTGTGACTCCCCCTGGGAATTTGGCAGGTAAAGCTGACACGGGGGGTTTTTGAGGAGACGGTGGCTGTTGTCCGGGGCAGGTCGTCAACCTGGTAAAAAACCTTTACCGGGGCCGGTTCCACCAGGGGCAGATCCATGAGGGTGACCGTTCCTTCCACGGTTATCGGTTTTGGATTGTTCATGGTCAGCACCAGGTCATCATCCCCGGTGACAAGCCTCTCCTGGGGGGTGATCCGGCCGGGGGAAAGAGGGGACGACCCATGGGATTCAAACCGGTCAAGTCCGGGTAGCAGGGCTTTCCTGATCCGCAGGGAGGGCGATTCCGGCTGCCATGATTCCATGGGGAAGAAACGCAGCCCGCTGTCCGCCTCAACCATGGCCATGGCCTCCCATGTGGTTTTTGCCGAGATGCGGTGCAGCAGGGAGCCAAGCCCCGGGAGCGCTGGATGCATGGACAAGAGCTTGCGGGCTTGTGCTTCGGCCTGGATTACCCTGTCGGGGTTGTTTTCCGCTTCCAGGACAAGACCTGCCATCTTTTTGAAAACGGTTTGAACCACCTGAACGTTCGGTTCGCCGGGCAAAAGAGGCCTGTCGGTGTTTCCCGCGTCGGCCTGGGATGGCAGCCGATCCCTGCCCGCTTTTTCCAACGGTGGCGGCCCTGCCGCTGGCATCGCCACGGCATTGCCGGTATGCTGGTCTTCCCCCATGGCAACGGCATGGGGAGTGGCCTTTCCCCACCGTGACGGAGGTTTTTCGTCAAAGCGGCCAGGGGCCATCACCCGGGGGGGAAGTCCCGGGGAAACGAGTTTCAGGCAGTCCTGGAACATGCAGCCAAAGCCGGGCCGGGACACCTCTTTCATCCCGGCAGAGTCAAGGTCTGTTCTTGTGAAACGCCCCTGAACAATGGCCCTGAAATTTTCCACGGTGGG
>DATFJZ010000334.1:0-8793 GCA_035268945.1 Desulfobacteraceae bacterium
CCAGGCCCTGCTTGGCATTCTCGTGGGGCTGACCGCCGGGTACATCGGGGGCAAGGTGGACTCCGTACTCATGCGCATCGCCGATATTCAATTCTCCTTTCCCTACCTCATGGTGGCGATCTTCATCTCTGCCATCTTCCAGGTGGTCTTCGGCATGGGCAGTTTTGAGAAACTCGCCGTTCCCCTGCTCATCGTGATCATCGGCCTGGCCGAATGGCCGGTCTACGCCAGGACCATCCGGGCCACGGTCATGGGGGAGAAGAACAAGGAGTACGTGGAAGCGGCCAGGGTGATCGGCCTGTCCCGGTTTGTCATCATGGTCAGGCACGTTCTGCCCAACACCCTCACCTCGGTTCTGGTCATATCGACCATCCAGGTGGCCAACGCCGTGATGAGCGAAGCGGCCCTGTCATTTCTCGGCCTTGGCATGCCGGTGACAAAACCCTCCCTGGGCTCCCTGATCAAATCGGGGTTTGAGTATATCTTTTCAGGCTCCTGGTGGATCACCATCTTTCCCGGCATTTTACTGGTTCTCTTTGTCCTTGTGGTCAACCTTCTCGGGGACTGGCTCAGGGACGTGCTCAACCCCAAACTCTATAAAGGATAGCAGTGATGTCCCATCTTTTGGAAGTACAGAACCTTGAAGTCAAATTCGCACTGAGATCGGGTGATCTCACCGCCATTGACGGCGCAAGCTTCACCCTGGACCAGGGGGAGAGGCTGGGCATTGTGGGCGAGAGCGGGGCCGGCAAGTCGGTTACCGGATTTGCCATCATCAACCTGATCAGCAAGCCCGGATTCATCTCCAACGGGCGGATTCTCTTCAACGGCGAAGAGATCAGCGCCTATCCCGAGCATGAAATGAGAAAAATCCGGGGAAACCGCATCAGCATGATTTTCCAGGATCCCATGATGACCCTGAACCCGGTGCTCACCATCGGCACCCAGATGGTGGAAACCCTCCAGGCCCACCAGAACATTTCCAAGAGAGATGCGAAAAAGATCGCCCTGGAAAAGCTGAAAAAGGTGCACATCCCCTCGCCGGAAAAGCGCCTCGGCCAGTACCCCCATGAATTTTCCGGGGGCATGCGCCAGCGGATCATCATCGCCATCTCCCTGCTCACCGACCCTGCCATCATCATCGCCGACGAGCCCACAACGGCCCTGGACGTCACCATCCAGGCCGAGATCATGGACCTGCTCCAGGAGCTGTGCCAAACCGACAGAATGGGGCTGATCCTCATCACCCACGATCTCGGGGTGGTCTCCCAGGTAACGGAAAAGATGGCCGTGATGTACGCCGGCAGGATCATTGAATCCGGCCCCACCAAGACCATTGTCAACGATCCGGCCCACCCCTACACCAAGGGGCTGATCAAATCCCTGCCAGGGGTGATCACCCCCGGGGAAAAGCTCTACCAGATTCCCGGCATGATGCCCAATCTGACCCAGATCCCCCCGGGATGCGCATTCAACCCGAGGTGCCTTCTCAAAGAAACCCTGTGTGAAACAGAACGGCCAAGGCTTAAGCAAACTGAAAAAGGCATAATGGCGGCATGCCATATGATATAATCCATGAAGACCAAACAGAGCGACGTACAGACCAGTGAAAGGATTCTCTCCATCAACAATGTTGTCAAACATTTTGATATCTCCGGCGGGTTTCTCGAACAGCTGACATTCAAAAACGGAAAATTTGTCAGGGAAAAAACCACGGTCAAGGCGGTGAACGATGTCACCCTTTCCATCAACAAGGGCGAGACCCTGAGTGTCGTGGGGGAATCGGGGTGCGGGAAATCCACCCTGGCCAGGGCCGTCCTGGGCCTTTACCCCCCCAACTCCGGGGAGATCCGCTACAGAGACACGAGGATTGACACCCTGACCCACTCAGAGATGCTCCCCTTCCGGAAAAAAATGCAGATGATCTTCCAGGACCCCTACGCATCCCTGAACCCGAGGAAAACCGTACAGCAGACCCTGGAAGAACCCCTGCGGTTTCACAACCCTGGGATCACAAACAAGGCGGTTCTCGACAAGATAGCCGCCGTGATGAAACAGGTGGGGGTGGATCCGGCCTGGCGAACCCGTTATCCCCACGAGTTTTCCGGGGGTCAGCGGCAGCGGATCAGCATCGCCAGGGCGTTGATCCTCGACCCCGAGCTGATCGTTGCCGATGAGCCCGTTTCCGCCCTTGATGTCTCCATCCAGGCCCAGATTCTCAACCTGCTCATGGATGCCGGCAGGGAGAGGGGGTTGACCTACCTGTTCATCACCCACGACCTTTCCGTGGTGGAACATATCAGCACCCGGGTCGCCGTGATGTATCTCGGTTCCCTGTGTGAAGTGGCAAAAACCGAAGACCTGTTTCATTCCCCCAGGCACCCCTACACCCGGGCACTGCTCTCGGCCATTCCCCGGGTCGGGGAGAGCAGGCCCAAGAACATCAAGCTCAAGGGTGAAGTCCCCACCCCGGTAAACCTCCCCTCGGGCTGCGTTTTCCACGGCAGGTGCGTCTATGCAGACCAACGGTGCATCGACGAGATTCCAACACTCTACCGCCTTGACAGTGGCGCCCATGTAGCTTGCCACGCCGTGGAGGAAAACAGGGAGATGGTCTGATTTCCGTTTTTTAACACTTTTATTGACAAACCCCTGGGATCTGCCTATATGGAGGTCTGAAAAAGCGGGCATTGGTTGTTTGCTGCCTGCTGGTGGAACAGAAATCCAAAAAAAGGAAAACAAATGGGAATTGAACTCTGCTATGTGATTGTCGGCATGCTGATATTGTTTGCCGTCTTTGATCTGATTGTCGGGGTGAGCAACGATGCTGTCAACTTTCTCAACTCTGCCATTGGATCCAAGGCAGCACCGTTTTATATCATCATGGTCATTGCAAGCCTGGGCATCCTCGCCGGGGTGACCTTTTCCGGGGGCATGATGGAGGTTGCCAGGAAAGGGATCTTCCACCCCCAGTTTTTCACCATGCCGGAACTTCTCACCCTGTTTCTGGCGGTGATGATCTCGGACATCCTTCTGCTGGACCTTTTCAACACCAACGGACTGCCCACATCCACCACGGTATCCATTGTGTTTGAACTCCTCGGCGCAGCCGTTGCCCTCTCCATGATCAAGATAGCTGCTGCAACGAACGGCACCTTGGCCATCTGGGACTATATCAACACGGCCAAGGCCATGGCCATTGCCGGGGGCATTTTGCTCTCCATTGTGGTGGCCTTTTTTTCCGGGGCCGTGGTTCAGTTTTTAACCCGGATGCTCTTCACCTTTGACTACCAGGAACGGCTGAAACGATACGGAGCCCTGTGGGGGGGGATTGCCATGACGGCCATCACCTTTTTCATCCTGATCAAGGGATCCAAGGGAGCCACCTTCATGGACCCCGAAACCGTGCACTGGATCAAGGGCAATTCCATGGTGATCATGGTCGGTATTTTTGCCGTTTCGGCCTTCTGTCTGCAGATCCTCCTCTCTCTGTTCAAAATCAACATTTTAAAGCCCATCGTGATGGTGGGAACCTTTGCTCTGGCCATGGCATTTGCCGCCAATGACCTGGTCAATTTCATCGGGGTTCCCCTGGCTGGCTTGAGCGCCTTTAAAAACGCCCTGGCAGCCAGCGATCCCCTCACCGTCTCCATGGCGGCCCTGAGCAAAGATGTCCAGTCCCACACCATTATCCTGCTCGTTGCCGGACTGATCATGGTGGTGACCCTGTGGCTCTCAAAAAAAGCCAGAACCGTTACGGAAACGGAGATCAGCCTTGGACAGCAGGACGAAGGCACGGAAAAATTTGAGTCCATGTGGCTATCAAGAAAAATCGTCAACCTGTTTGATTCGATGTTCCTCTCCATAAGAAGCATCACCCCGCCCCCTGTCCGAAACACCATCTCCAGCCGGCTGGCAATGGCCGGGGAGAGCACCGGCTCTTCCCCTGAAAGCAAACCGGCCTTTGACCTGGTAAGAGCTTCGGTGAATCTCATGGTGGCAAGCGCCGTTGTCTCTTTTGCCACCTCTTTGAAACTTCCCCTCTCCACCACCTATGTCACCTTTATGGTGGCCATGGGAACGAGTTTTTCCGACCAGGCCTGGGGACGGGAGAGCGCTGTGTACAGGGTTACCGGTGTTCTCACCGTTATCGGCGGCTGGTTCATGACAGCCTTGATCGCCTTTGTGGTTTCCTTTATATTTGCCAACATCCTGGGATATTTCAAGGTTCCCGGATTTATCCTGCTGGCCGCTTTTGCCGGATTCATTATCTGGATAAACCACCGCAAGCACAAACGACAGGAACAGGACAAGCAGAATATCCTGATCTACAACCTTCAAACGGTGGATAACCTCAAGGAGTCCATGTCGGAAACCTTTGACCACCTGGCTTTTCTTTTGAAAGATATCCGGGAGAACCTTGACATCACCTTTGATGCCCTGTTCGAAGAGGACCTGGATACCCTGAGAAATCAGCGGCAGCATACCAGCCACATCCAGAAAAGCACCAATATCATCGTTGCCAACATCTTCAAGGTGCTGCGGCTGCTCTCCAAGGAGGACCAGGAAGCGTCGTACAACTACTACCAGATCATCCGGCGGCTGCAGAAACTCTCCGACGGATTCAGGGACACGGTGATCCGGTCAAGCATGCATGTGAGCAACCGCCACAAGGGGCTTCTCGATGTTCAGATCGAAGAGTTGAAGGCGATGAAGAAGATCTTCCTGGCCATTATCCTGGATGTGGAGACGGCCTTTCGAAACAAGGAGATCGTCGACTGCCAGGAAGCGGTGGAGAAGTTCCACTATTTACGGGAGCTGGTGGACGACTTCAACGAAAACCAGATCAAACGGATCCGGGACGACTCGTCCAAAACCCGGCTGAGCATCCTCTTTTACGCCATCAGCGGAAACTGTGTCATGATGGCCAAGCAGAACGTCAAGCTGCTGGATATCTTCAACGAGTCCTTCAAACTCAACCAGAAGTGTTCCTGAAGATGGGATAAATCCAAAATTCCAATAAATCAATGATCAAACCTCGGCCGAAGGAATTTCAGGGTTTGATCATTGTAAAACGAAGCCGGGCCGTGGTCAACGTTCCATCACCTCGTGGTATCTGAAACAGGAGATGAGAGGATCGTTGACCATGCCCACCACCTGCATATAGGCATATATGATGGTGAGCACGACATCAGCATCGGAAAAATTCGGCTGGTGCAGGGAAAGCTTCGCCTTTGTAAAAGGGGAGAAGCTGTCTTTTTGCACTCCGCTGCATTTGCATTGTTTGCAGCCGTTGCTGGTGCCCCCAAGGGAGGGGCAAAAAGACCAACACCGGTTTTTGTCCCTATTTTCACCATAGACTCAAATAATTTGAACTCAATTAAATAAAACCCCGCCTTTACCCACGCATCTTCTGTTAAATAATAGATAAAAAATAAAAATACCCCCTTGACATTGAAAATTCAATACTCTATGATCTATTTTTCACAAACAAGAAGCACTATTTTTTGATCACTAAACAATAGCGTGCAATCAATTCATTTTCTTGAATATAAATTGATCACACGTATTGGTTTGCATCGAATCAAACAACCAAAGGAGATCAGATGAATTTTATCAAAGACCAGGAGTTTGACGGAAACCCCACAGAAATAAGGGAATCGGATCACTATGCCAGTGAATACGCAAAGAGTTTTACGGAAAAATGGGATGAACTCATTGACTGGGAAGCCAGGGCAAAGGGAGAGGGCGATTTTTTTATCCAAACGTTAAAGGAGAGGGGCAAGCACAAGATCCTGGATGTGTCAACAGGCACCGGCTTCCACTCGGTAAGACTTTTAAACGAAGGCTTTGATGTCACCAGCGTTGACGGCAGTCCCAACATGCTGATCCAGGCCTTTCGAAACGCAAGACAATACGGGCATATCCTCCAGACGGTCAACGCCGACTGGCGACGGCTCAACAGGGATGTCCACGGCGAATTTGACGCCATCATCTGCCTTGGAAATTCCTTTACCCATCTTTTCAGCGAAAAAGGACGACGTAAGGCCCTGGCCGAATTTTACGCCATGCTGGCCCATGACGGTATCCTGATCATGGATCAGAGAAATTACGACTACATGCTGGACAAGGGATTCAAGACAAAACACAAATACTACTACTGCGGAGACAGTGTAACCGCCGAGCCGGACCATCTGGATGAAGGACTGGCCAGGTTTAAGTACACCTTCAAGGACGGCGAGGAGTACTACCTGAACATGTGCCCCATCCGAAAAGAGTACCTTAAAAAACTGATGTACCAGGTCGGTTTCCAGAAGATAGAAACCTTCGGCGATTTTGAAGAAACCTACAAAAATGATGAACCGGACTATTTCATTCATGTCGCTGAAAAGTATATCAGCGACGAAGACATGGAGGACAAATAGCGATGACAGAAGAAAACACAGCGGTAAAAACAGCACGAGAATACTACAACAGCCACGATGCTGACACCTTTTACTACACCGTATGGGGCGGGGAAGACCTCCACGTGGGAACCTTTAGAAAACCCGGAGAAGACATCTTCACAGCCAGCCGCAGGACCGTGGAAAACATGGCATCCCTGACAAAACCCATCACCGCCAAGACAAAGGTGCTGGATATCGGTTCCGGCATCGGGGGCAGTGCCCGCTATCTGGCAAAGACCTACGGCTGCAGTGTCACAGCGCTGAATCTCAGTGAAAAGGAGAACCAGCGCCATCGAACGATGAACAAGGAGCAGGGGGTTGACCATCTCATCACCGTGGTTGACGGTAATTTTGAAAATATCACCCAGCCGGACAACACCTTTGATATTGTCTGGTCCCAGGATGCCATTCTCCATTCCGGCAACAGGGAAAAAGTTCTTGCCGAGGCCCTGCGTGTCCTCAAAAAAGGCGGGGAAATGGTGTTCACCGATCCCATGCAGACCGAGGATTGCTATGAAGAGTACCTCAATCCCATCCTGGAGCGAATTCTACTGGAATCCCTGGCAACCCCGGAATTTTACTGCAATACCGCTGAAGAACTCGGCATGAAGGTTCACAACTACATCAACCAGCCCCAGTGCCTGGTCAATCATTATGCCAAAGTGCTCGAGGATACCAGTGTGAAGGAAAAAGAGCTGGAGCAGCAGGGAGTCAGCACGACATACATACAGAACATGAAAAAAGGGCTTGAACACTGGGTGACCGGCGGCAAATACGGCCATCTCACCTGGGGCATGTTCCACTTTGAAAAATAAGATAAGTGGATTATTGTTTGGAAACTCCCCGAAGCCCGGTCCAAAACAGAACTGCCGGATGATATGGAAGAATAGAAGCCTTTTGGGCATATCACCCGGGGTTTTGGGATATGGCTCATTTTTTACATTTCCTATTGAATAATCATTTTTCTGCTGATAATAATACCCCCATGGATCGTGAACGCTCAACTTTTACGGCATGACCGGCTGTTAACAAAACAGAAACATCGATGAAAAGTGAGCAAAAACAACAGCGTCGATACAGGAGGTTATTGTGGAAAATGTAATCATTGTGGGATGCGGAGCGTACATGGACAGCGGATACGGTTGCCCAGGAGAATGGCGATGCCTCAAGGCGGCAGGCTTTGGAGAGGGTAGTTTCAAAGAGGAATCCCGGGTCATCGGCTTTGTCAAATGCCAATGCCCGGGACGCTCTCTGGTGCCCAACACAGGCATGGTGATGAAACTTTCAGAAGTTAAACCCGACAAGATCTACCTTTCCACCTGTCTTGCCAATGCAAAACCGGGTTGCCCTTACTCCAGCGCCGAGGAGATGGCTGAAATACTCACCGGCAAATTTGGTGTGGAAGTGGTAACAGGAACCCATGACTACCATTAAAACCGATTTTTAAGGCCCGAGAGGCGAAAATCTGTCCGGTTGTTATGAAGGGCTATTTCCAGGGCCCTTGTGGAGCCCACAATGATGACAAGATTTTTGCCTCTGGTCATACCCGTGTATAGCAGATTGCGCTGGAGCAGGGGAAAATGCATGGTTGTCAGGGCAATGACAACGGCATCGTATTCCGATCCCTGGGATTTATGCACCGTCACGGCATAGGCAAGGGTCAGTTCATCCAGCTCCATCACATCATAATCAACAATCCTGCCGTCAAAATCCACCTCTATCCGGGATTCCGATTTGACCACATCGTGGACCACCCCGATATCCCCGTTAAACACTTCTTTTTCATAATTGTTCTTCAGGTGCATCACCTTGTCGCCGATTCTGAAGGTAAACCCTCCCGACTGGATTCCCCCGGGAACGGGATTTAACACCTCCTGGAGACGCTGATTGAGATTGATGGTGCCGGCATCTCCCTTGTGCATGGGCGTCAATACCTGGATTTCTTCAATATGGGGAAAGGCCTTTCTGATGCGGGTATGGGTCAGCTGAAGAATCGTATCCACCACCCTCTCCGGAGCGTTGTTCTCAATGAAATAAAACTCGGAGAGGGTCTCTTGATGATTCTCCCTCTTCAAGGGGGGCATCTCTCCTTTCCGGATGCAGTGGGCATTCATCACAATGGGACTCTCCTCGGCCTGGCGGAAAATCCGGGTGAGAAAAAAAGTCTTGATCGCCTGGGAAGCGATGAGGTCGGAAAGCACACAACCCGGTCCCACCGAGGGAAGCTGGAAAATATCCCCCACCACGATGAGAACCGAGTTCACCGGCAGGGCATCCACCAGGCTGAACATCAGCATGGTGTCCACCATGGAGGCCTCGTCCACCACCAGCACATCCAGATCCAGGG
>DATFJZ010000335.1:0-4780 GCA_035268945.1 Desulfobacteraceae bacterium
CTGGCAACTTTCCCGTGCAGCTTCCTGTCCTCTTCATCGTGCACGGCTCTATCCCGGTAGATGCCGTCAAGCTGTTTTTCAAGCTCTCCTGCCATGGTGTCAAACTGGTCTGCCAGCCATTGGGCGTGGTCATCAACCCCCATCTTTATGGTGGAACGCTCGGCCTTTTCCGTGCCGATCTGTCTTACCGTAAACCCCTTTCTTGCCGCCAGCACGGAGGAGGTGATCCGGCCGCCCTTGTTGTCAATGGCTCCACTGACAGCGATATGGGAGCCCATGATCTCACGGGTCACCATGACATCCCCCCCGCCGTAAACGGTGGAATGATTGATGTATTTGGCCTGGATATTCCCCCTTGTCTCGACACTTGCGTTGACAATACCTGTGGAAATGTTCAAATCCCCTGTCACCCTTGCCGTACCGCCGTCTATTCCGTTGGCAACAAGGTTTTCACAGGCAATGGTAAATCCCTGGGTTACAAATCCGTGAACCACCACATTGCCGTTGAAATCGATATTCCCCGTCTCGAAATTGACATCCCCTTTTACGTACAACTCCTCGAGAACTGAGACGACCCCGGTGGGATCAATATTGGGCTGCCCTGAAATCTTTGCGACGATCTTCAACCCGTCCTTGGACAGCTCTGCCCCGGTTCCGCATCTCAGCGACACATTCTCCCGGTCGCTGACGGGAATCGGCTCGCCAAACACATCCCTGCCGGGCCGGGCCCGTTTTCCGGGTATCAATTCGGCCAGCAGCTCTCCCTCATTGACATAACCATATCTCCCGGTTTCCCTAAAATCAATGGAGCCGTCCGCTGCAACCACTCCGGCCCTCTCCTTTTCCCTGCTGAAATGGTAGACAATCCGGGGCTGTTCCCCGTGATCCGGGGCATCTCCCCTGGCAACAACAAACCGTTCATCGGGGTTGCTCTCCTGCCGGATGAATCTCTTTAGAACAAGGTCATCCACAACCCCGTATTTGATGCCCTGTTTTTTGAGAAGTGCTTTTACCGGTCCAATATCCTCGGCCCCCTGAACGCTTTTGGGAATCCTGATATATGCCTTGAGCCTGTCTCTGGAAATATCGAGGTCAACAAAAGCACCATAATCCAGGGAGACCCCGGAGGTCTGTTCGACGTCTGCCGGTGGTTTCCTCTCTGTCCTGTCAATGACGGCATAAACCTGATCCCTGGTTTCCCCGCTTATCATGCCGGATTCCAGGAAAATATCCGCCACTGGTGTTACCGCACCGCTCTCTTCAAAATCGTTCCACTGTTTTAAAAACGCCCTCCGGGTATCCTGAACCGACACTGCTTTACGGGTTACCAGCTCTTCAGCCATTTTCCGATCCCAGAGTCTTGTCTCGATGAGGGCACGCTTGGTGTGGATCACGCTGGCCTCTTTTCGCAGCAGCAATCCCATTTCCAGCAAAACCTTCTCCATGGTAAGGCCGGCGGTTTCCTGGCCAGCGGCAAAACGTTCCTGTGCCCTTTCCAGCTCTTTTTCCGTGATATAACCATCGGTCAGGGCAAGGGATGGAAAATCGGGCAGGGTCTCATAATCATCAACGTCCCCTGTTTTTGACGGACCTGAATCAATGGAACCCATTTTCGGCTCCACTTTCTGAATCACCAGCTCAATGATCTGGTCAATGGTTTCAAATGTTTCATCTTGGATGTGGTTTGCATCAATCACCCGGTCCGGCTCAGAAACGGTGATCTGATGTTTTTCCCCCAGGGCTTTCATGGTGGCAAACAGCTCGGATTTTGCCAGGGAGAAACAGTGGATCAGATTTTCCTGTTTGATGGGAATGGCTCTTGACAAAACCTCATCAAGGCCGGGGAAGATTCTACGGTTTTCAGCCTCTTTTCTGGCACGGACCAGCTCCTGCTCCAGCCGCTTTTCTGTCTCTTTTTTCCGTCGGATATTTTCTTTAAAGGCCTTTTCCCTCTTTTTCATTTCACCGGCATACCCGAAAAGTTTTGACGCCTGGTGCTTTGTCAGTTTAAACAGCCGCTTGTGCTCCTGGAACTTCTGGTAAACGGTGAACTCGGCAGAAACCTTTTCCACAAGCTCCCTGTTGTCCCAGGGTTTGGCAAGATACTGGTGAATTCCCCCCTGATTTACCGCCCCGGCAATGCCGTCAAGATCGGAAACTCCCGTTATCAGCATTCGTCTCGACTCAGGGCTGACGAGAATACTTTTTTCCAGCAGCTCTGCCCCGCTCATCCCGGGCATGTGCAGGTCAGAAATAATCAGAAAAAACTGGTTATCATGCTGTTTGAGCAGCTTCAAGGCCTGCTCTCCGTTCAAGGCGGAGATCACCCCTGGAAACCCGTTTCGTTTCAAAATTCTTCTCAGCATTTTCAAAACCGGCTCTTCGTCATCAACGACCAGAACCTTGTTCCCTTTGCTTTCCATCATCCTGTTTTCCCTGTCCAATTCTCGTTCCCCATACCAGCCAAAGGCTCATGGACTGGTAGTGTTTTGCCCACCATTCCCGCCGTTGGGGGCCAACAGTTCTTTGGGCATTTCAAATCCGTTACGTGCGGCAATATCCTGGAACTGCTCGAAAAGTTCGCCCACAATGGCAGCATAAAGGGAGTTCATCTTCTCCTGGGTGAGCATCTTCTTGTTTTGGAGGAGGGCCTCTATCTCTGCAGTATAGTCCCTCTCCCCAGCCCCCCTGGCGATTTCCCTGTTGAGTTCGGCGATCCTTCGGTCCAGTTTAACCAGGGTCTGTTCATGACTTGCGGCACTCGCCTTGAGATCACAATTGATCCTGTAGAGTTTTTTCTTCTGATCCTTGGCAAGCTGAAACAACCTTTTGTTCTCCTGCAGCAGCTCGTACTGGTCAATGCCCGACCTTATGGCTTCAAGGAGAACCTTGTTGTCCCAGGGCTTGGAGATATAGCGCTGGATGGAACCCTTGTTCACCGCTTCACTCAAAACATCCACATCTGAATACCCTGTAAACAGGAAACGGACGGTATCCGGTGAAATCTGCTTTACCTTTTCAAGGAGGGTTGTGCCCTTCATACCCGGCATCTGCTGATCCGATATGATGAGGGAAAAAGGTTCGGCTGCTTTTTCCATAAGTTCCAGGGCCTCTTCACCGGATTCTGCATGTATATAATCAATGCCGGCACTTTTAAGGAACCTGCCAAGGCTTCTGCCAACGGCCACCTCGTCATCAACAATTAAAACGGTGTGCTTGCTTTGTTCCGCCATAGATCCTTACTCCTCTCCATTTTCTTCTCCCCGGGGGAAGCTCAAGGGCAGAACCAGGGTAAAGACCGTTCCTTTTCCGTGATCACTTTTCACCTCTATCCTGCCGCCGTGGTTCTTTACAATGTGATAGGCCAGATGAAGCCCCATGCCTCTTCCCTCCCCCACCTTTCTTGTGGTAAAGAAAGGGTCAAACAGCCGGGAAAGTTCCTCTTTTTCAATACCTGTGCCAGTGTCCGAAACCGTCACAACAACACTGTCACTGCCTCCTTTTGTGGCGATCCTTACCCTGCCCTTTTCCCTGGTTGCATGGGCGGCATTGGCCAAAAAGGCATAAAACACCTGATTCAACTGGGAAGGCTGGCACTCCACCAGGGGAAGATTTCCAAAATCCAGGCCAACCGGCTGGGCAAAAACAATCTCGTTTTTGATAATTCTCAGGGCCGTCTCTATCTCTCCGTTGACATCCACCTTTTTAACGCCTGCTTCACCGGGACGGGCAAAGGTGCGCAGATCATTCACAAGGGCTGCAATACGCCGTATACTGCCCCGGCTTTCGGTGAGAATCTCCCGGCAATCTTCCATGATATAGGCCAGATCTTTTTCCTCCTCTGCCGCCCTGACAGCATCTAACCCATTCCTGATCGATGCATCCAGATCTTTTTTCTGGTTCAGCGAAGCGTAGAAGCCTTCCCACAGGCTTAGGAACTGCTGAAACTCCAGGTGGTAGGATTCCAGAACTTCAAGATTACCCGAGATGGCCCCCAGGGGGTTGTTCACTTCATGGGCAATGCCGGCGGAAAGCCTGCCCACAGCCGCCATTTTTTCGGACCGGTACAGTTCTACAGAGGCAAGAGCGATACGCTCCTCAAGCTGCAGGATTCTCTCTCCGGCCCGTATTCTGGCCATGAGCTCCCTGGCGTGGAAAGGTTTACGGATATAGTCGTCGGCACCGGCATCAAGCCCTCGAACAGCGTCCTCTTTCCGGTCCATGGATGTGACAAAGATGATATAGGTGTAACGATCATTTTCATGGCTTCTTATCTTTCTGCAGAGATCGATGCCGTTCATCCCGGGCATGTCCCAGTCGGTAATGACCATCCGGGGCATGGTTCTGGTAAAACGGGCAAAGGCCTCGGTCCCGTTTTCTGTCAAAACCAGTTTGTGACCGGTCTGTTTCAGTGTTGTTTCATACAGCAAACGAACAGCAGAGTTGTCTTCGGCAATCAAGATTTCCATGGCATTTTCCCCGGAAAAGCAGCGACAGTGAACACCTGATCCCTTCATGGCATGACCGGTGTTATGATCATGGCCAAAAGATTCCATTGGCCCTGTTTTTTTTACAATATACCCAATGCCCCATAAAAATCAAACAATTCCTGTACAGCAGCTCTAATTGGCCAGGATTTGCTCCGAGGCGAGCGGCAGCTACTTCCGCCTCCATGCTGAGCGCTGCCGCTCAAAACCGGGAAAGGGAACACCTCTGGCAGCAGCCTGGCGCTGTCGAGTCGGCTTCGCGTCTAGGATCCTGTCCCTGTGTGAACACGCTG
>DATFJZ010000336.1:0-2337 GCA_035268945.1 Desulfobacteraceae bacterium
CAACCGCCGGCTGCCTTGGTTTTTCAAGGCCGGCCCAGGAGGTGTTCAACCTGGAAAACTCCAGGGAAGATCTGGGTCAGACCCTGGAACATGGCGTTTGGGTCAGGGATTTTACCTTGTGCTGCCCCTGCTGGGTCCTTCGACCCTGAGGGACGCTTTGGGGACGGCAGGGGACTCCTTCCTCGATCCTGTGACCTATGTTGATCCGTCACTGCTGGCAGCAGGGATAAAAACCGTTGACACGGTGAACCGTCTCTCGTTTAAGATCGGCGAGTACCAGTCCCTGAAAGAGGCCTCTTTTGACCCCTATGATGCCATGAAAAACGGTTATCTCCAGTCTCGCCAATCCAAGGTGAAAGAGTAGTCCAAACCCCAGCCTCAGTCCGTTCAGCTTCAGGGTTATGTCTTTTTATATGTAACAACCGATTCAGAGCCCCCAGTGGATTTGCCCCGGCTGGAACTTGAGAACCAAAGGAGATAAGAATTTTTCCCTGCCAGGCGTTAAAAAAATCAGGCTGTTTGAGGACACACTTGACCGCAGTTCCTGGTTTTTAGGCTGGCAGGGAAAAAATCCCTCCGACGTTCTCGTGGAGGCCGGGGCAATCCTCTGGGGGCGGCGCAATACTGTTTTTATCTTTGTTGTGAGCATGCTGCTCATGGGGGTTATATGAAAATCATGGTTGGTTACAATGGGGGGGAGGTCGGTAAACGGGCGCTTCTGCTTGCCAGGGACTGGGCTGAGCAGTTTAACGCCTTTGTATATGTGATCACCTCCATGGAAGGCGGGGCATCTGAAAAACAGTCCGATATTGTCAAGGCCCAGGAGGGCCTGGATTTTGCCGAAAATATCATGAAGAAAAAGGGAATCGCCTGTGATGCCAGACAGAGTGTCCAGGGGCTCTCCCCGGGGGAAGACCTGGTGAAATTCGCCAGAACCATGGACATCGACCATATCTTCCTCGGTGTCAGAAAAAAATCACGGGCTGAAAAGATGATTCTCGGTTCCACGGCAAGATATGTCATCCTCAAGGCGGATTGCCCGGTGACCACGGTGAACTGGGACCTTAAAACCATCAAGCCGACCGAGCTGTTGAGGGAAAAATGGGTGCTTGTGGTGGATGATGAGCCGGATATCCTGGAGATCATCGAAGAATCCCTGGATATGTGCACCATTGATACGGCAGGCAGTTTTGAGCAGGCAAAAGTCCTTCTGGAAACCAACCGGTATGATGTTGCCATCCTCGACATCATGGGGGTCAACGGGTATGAACTCCTTGAATTGGCCAACAACAAAAATATCCCTGCGCTGATGCTCACCGCCCATGCCCTTACACCGGAGAATCTTAAGGCCTCCGTTGAAAAAGGAGCTGCGGCCTATGTGCCGAAAAATGAACTTGCCGGCATTGTCACCCATGTGGCCGATGTGGTGAGAACCGGCCTTGGAAACGGTGAAAAGGGCAGGTGGTTTTCCCGGTTAAAGCCCACCTTTGACAGGGCCTTTGGAAAAGGGTGGCGGGACAGGGACAGGCGTTTCTGGAACTCCTTTGACGACAAGTACGGTATGTAAGGGCCATAGAAACAATAAAATATACCATTGCAACTGGTCTTTTTACTTGCTTTCTGCGTTGCGGCAATGTAACCGGTCAGATGTTTCGGGTTTTCTGGCCCCGTGCTGTTTTTCCGGCCATGACTCTTTTTCCCAGAAGAAAAAAAGCCACACCCAGGCAGGAGCCAATGGCATCGGCAGCAAGATCTCCTGCCTGGGCGCTTCTCTGGGAGACAAAGGACTGGTGGATTTCGTCGGACAATCCGTACAGGGTTGAAAAGGCGATGGCTGCCATTGCCAGCCGTTTTCCGTCGGTTTCAAAACCTTCCCGCCAAAGGGCCCTGATCACCAGAAAACCCAGCACACCGTACCCGCCAAGGTGAAGCAGTTTGTCTGAAAAGGCGAACCCCGGCAGGGAAGCCGGGGAGGCGAAGGACGACTGCCAGAAAATCAGGGCACAATAGAAAACAACGGGCAGTCTGTACCAAAGGGTTTTCTGCATGGGTTCATGGCCTTTTTTGGTTATGCGAAAAAATCGCTGTCCAGCCTTCTCTGGTCTATGTGCCGTCCCACTGGTTCGAGGAGGTCTGCCATGGAGAGGCCCATTTTCACCGTTCCGTCCAGGGTTCTGACGGAAAGGGTGGACGACGCCTTCTCCTTGTCGCCGATGGTGATGATCAGGGGGACATAGGTGAGCTGGGCTTCCCGCACCTTCTTTTTAAGGCTCTCCGCCCTGGTGTCCACCTGGCACCGGATCTCTGCCGCTTCCAGGCCGGCCCTTACCTGTTCTG
>DATFJZ010000337.1:0-2068 GCA_035268945.1 Desulfobacteraceae bacterium
CGTCGATTTGGTCGATGACGGTGGCAAAGCGCAACAGCTGGTTCTCGTAAGCTTTCATTTCCGTGATGTCCCGCAGGGAAAACACCATTCCCCCGTATTTGCCCTGGTCATCGTAAAGCAGGCGCATGGCCGATTCGGCCCAGATGTAGTGGCCGTTGGCGTGCCGCCGGCGGTACTGGATCCGGAAAGGGCCGCACTTCTCTTTTCTGGTCCGGGAGAGCTGGTCTTTGACCCGCTGGGAGTCTTCGGGGTGGATCTCGGCAAGGCCCGCTTTTTCGGCTGCCTCTCCTGGTGAAAACCCCAAAACCTTCTCCATGGAAGGGCTGGTATAGATGACGTTGTTCCGCTCATCGGTCTGGCATATCACATCGGCCATATTGTCGGTGATCATTCGCAGATGGGCCTCTTTGGCTGCAATGATTCCTCTTGTCTTTTTCGAGTGGAACCAAGCCAGGGTAACGGCCATGAGAACAGCACCGAGGATGGAAAAGAGAGCCGTGGTGATCCAGATCAAGTTTTTGTACTGGTGGTAAAACGAAGAGGGCTGAAAAAAGAGTGCTCTTTCCCGGGGAAGGCGTTCCATGGGAATGGCGTACTGGACCACTTTTCTGTGGTCAAAACAGAGCCGGCAGGGGGTGTCCATGAGCACGGGGATTGTTTGTGCGGCTTTTCCCGAGAGGATCTCCAGGGTTTTTTTGGCCGCCGCCTCTCCCTGTTGAAAGCCCTCCACCAGATATCCCCCGACAATGCCGTGGCCCATCTGAAAATCCCAGGTGCCGTAGACCGGAACCGGAGACGCATCGCAGATCATTCGGGTTCCCCGGTCATAGGCAAAAAACTGGTCGTTTTTGTCCCGGAAAAAGAGGGTGAAAAGGACAATGGTGTCACGTTTCAGGTTTTTTAACCGGGCAACCAACTCCCTGGCAGAAACAGCAAACACCAGTTCCACGGCAGGAGCCTTGGGGTTCATCCCTTTGGTGATCTTCCGCACCTTTTTCTGGAGTATCCTGCCTGTTCGGGTGTTGTCCGTGACAACGACAATTTTTCGGCATTCCGGGTGCACCTGCCGGATCAACCGAAGATTTTTCTGTATTCTGGCCTGTTCGTTGATCCCTGTTGCCCGGGGCAATCCGTTTAAATATTCCGGCAGGAAATCGTTGACACCGCAGAAAACCAGGGGAACTTCCCCGAAAATCTCCTGCCCGCTTCGTTTGAAAAAGGAGAATGCATTGTTGTCCGAGGTGATAACGACCCTGTAATGGTGTCTGGTGTGTTTAAACCGCAACAGCTCCGTGACCAGGTCCAGGTAGTCAGGACCAGACTGCCGTTTGGTATCCATGTATTCCACGTGCAGGTCAATTTTTTTTTCTGCCAGAGCCGTCGTCACCCCCCTTGTGATCTCATCGGTCCAGAAAAAGCCTTTGTGGTAAGAGTTGAGCAGCAAAACCGTTTCATCCCCGTTTGCAGAAACATTGGCAGCTGCTGTGGCTGCTGCTGCTGCTGCTGATGATGCTGCTGATGATGCTGATGCTGCTGCTGATGATGATGATGGCAGCACCATCAGCCACATCACCACCGCCAATGCCGCCAGCCTGGGGATGAACGGCAGTAGAGCCCTCCCTTGAAAGGGTTCGTTGCGTTTTTTTCCCATTTTATCCATTGCCAACGCTGTTCTCTTGAGCATGGTTCTTGTTGTAGATGGCAAAATAGGTCACTGGAACCACCAGCAGGGTAAACAGGGTGGAGGCTATCAGTCCGAAGATCAATGCCCAGGCGAGGCCTGAAAAAACAGGGTCAAAGGTGATGGGAAACGCGCCGATGGCCGTTGTCACTGCGGTGAGCAGAATCGGGCGCATCCTTATGGCCCCGCTCTTGAGGATCGCCTCCCTGAAAGCCACTCCCCGGTCCAGGGCATCGTGGATGAATTCGATGAGCACCAGGGCGTTTCGGATCACGATGCCGCCCAGGGCGATCATGCCGATCATGCTGGTGGCGGTGAAAAAGACCGGGTTGGCAAAGCCCCCCACCGGGGTGTTGCCGATCCAGTTGAGCAGCAGAAACCCCGGCA
>DATFJZ010000338.1:0-5727 GCA_035268945.1 Desulfobacteraceae bacterium
CCCACAATCCCTGCTTCTATCTCCCCGTTGACAATGCTTGCAATGATGGCTGCGGTGTCTCCTGCCATCATATTGATGGATATTTCCGGGAATTTTGCGGCAAAGGGTCCGATGGTCCTGGGAATGATATATCCGGCAGGAATGGTGCTTCCGCCAAGGAGCAGTTCCCCTTTTATGCTGCCGAGGAAGTCGCTGATGGCCGATTCGGTCTCCTCTTTCATGGACAGGAGCCTTGCGGCGTAGGAGTAGAGGAGGATGCCCGCTTTTGTGGGCACGGCCTCCCTTCCCAGGCGGTCGATGAGACTGCAGCTGAAATGGGCTTCCAGGTCTTTGATGTGGCTGCTCACCGTGGGCTGGGAGATGTGGACGGCCTCTCCGGCCCTGGAAAAGCTTTTAAGGTCCACCACGTTTTTGAAAACTTCAAGTTGCCAGAGATCCATTCCTAGTTGCCGTTTTGCAGGGGAAATTTTTCAAGCATTTTGTCTTTGACCGGTTTGGGGGCCATGCCGGTGATGTCCCCGCCGAACTGGGCAACTTCCTTGATAATGGATGAACTGGTAAAGATCCACCGAAGCCCTGTCATGAGAAAGACCGTCTGGACCTTTTTGTTGAGGCGGCGGTTCATCAGGGCCATCTGGAATTCATTTTCAAAATCGGAGATCGCCCTCATTCCCCTGAGAAGGGCAACGGCATTGTGCATTCTGGCATAATCCACAACAAGACCATTAAAGGAATCCACCTGGATGTTTTTTTTGCTTTCAAAACTCTTTTTGATCATTTCCATCCTCTCATCCACGGAGAAGAGGCAATTCTTGGAGGGGTTGTGCATGATCGCCACAATTACCCTGTCGAAAATTTTAAGTCCCCTTTCGATGATATCGGCATGGCCATTGGTCAGGGGATCAAAGGATCCAGGGTAGATGGCTGTTTTAAGGTTTTTTTCCATGAATTCAGGCTCCGTTTACACTTTTTTTAAATGCAGCATACCGGCCTTGAAGCTTGCTTCAAAGGATCTGCTGTTTTTTCTCGTAAAAGGTTATCAGGCTCTTTGAATATTTCCTTTGGTCTTTAATGTCAAGCCCTGATATCTCTCCCGGATTTTTTTCCTTGACCGATCGCTCTGCGATGATGATGGCGTCGGATTTCATCCGCTGCACCAGGCCGGGATCGGCAAGGGTACCGGTAAGAAGATCACTGCCATAGGGGGGATCCATGAAGATCAGGTCAAGGGTCTCTCTTTCCAGCTCTCCTGGTATCCCCTGGTTTGACAGGTCGTGGCAGCAGACAACGCCCCTCTCCTGGAACCGGCACAGCTGGATGTTCTTTTTTATCACAGCGCAGGACTCCGGGGACACGTCAATGAAAAATGCCCGGGCGGCCCCCCGGCTCAAGGCTTCCAGGCCAAGGGCGCCTGTCCCGGCAAAAAGATCCAGAACAACGGCGCCTTCTGTTTTTCTGCCAATGATATTGAACAGTGCCTCCCTTGCCCTGTCCGAGGTGGGTCTTATCGCTTTTCCCTCAATGGGGGCGAGTTTTTTGCCCTTGCATGAACCGCTGATGATTCTCATTTTTCCATCTCCTGGTTGCTCGTTTCGTTTTTCCCGATTGTTTACGGTCTCCTTCGGGTTATGGCCGCCATGGTGTCAGGGTCTATGCCGGTTTTTTTGGCGGCTGATGCCAGATCTCCGTTTTCCTCGGCCAGTTTCCGCTTGAGAAAGGCCTGTTCGAACATTTTTTTGGCCTGTTCAAGGGTGTCAAGGTGAAGCAGGTGATCCATGCCGGTTATATCACTGTCTCTGGCCGAACCATTGTACGGCGCGGGGATGTCCATGCTTTCAATGGTATCGGCTGTAACCATGATGGAAAGACGTTCAACGAGGTTTTTAAGCTCCCTGACATTTCCCGGCCAGTTGTACGCCATGAGCAGGGCCACGGCCTCCCGGGTGATCTTTTTCTGGGGGCCCTTGGCCTGTTTGGCAAAGGCGGCAAGAAATATATCCACGAGAACGGGGATGTCTTCCTTTCTTTCCCTCAGGGGAGGCACATGGACGGGGATGCCGTTTAACCGGTAAAACAGGTCCTGCCTGAATCGTTTGTTACGGATCTCCTGTTCAAGATCCTTGTTGGTGGCGGCAATGATTCTTACGTCCACCTGCAGGGTCCTGCCGCCTCCGACCCGCTGGAATGTCTTGGATTCAAGGGTCCTGAGGATTTTTGCCTGGGTTTCAAGGTTCATGTCACCGATCTCGTCCAGAAAAAGAGTTCCCCCTGATGCCAGCTCGAATTTTCCCTTGTTTTTGGCCGGGGCGTGGGCAAGGGAACCCTTTTCGTGGCCAAACAGCTCGCTGTCGATGTTTTCGGCAAGGATGGCGGCACAATTGACAATGATAAAAGGCTCTTCCGGTCGTGAACTGAACTGGTGGAGGGTCCGGGCCACCAGCTCCTTGCCGGTGCCGTTCTCCCCTGTTATCAGGATGGAGGCATCCGAAGGAGCGGCACTCATGATGCGGCGGTTCAGCTCCTGGACCGACCGGCTGGATCCGTTCATCGAGTGTTTTTCAATGCTTTTTTTCCGCAAATACCTGTTCTCCTCTTCAAGGCGGCGGAAATTGAGGGCGTTGTTTATGGTGACGATCACCTTGTCAATGGAGAGGGGTTTTTCCAGAAAGTCAAATGCCCCGGATTTTGTGGCGTTGACCGCTGACTCGATGGTGCCGTGGCCCGTTATCATCACCACGGGCAGGTGGGGAAACTCCTGTTTGATCTCTTTTAATGTCTCGATTCCGTCCATGCCGGGCATCCAGATATCCAGCAGGACAATGTCAGGGGATTCTGCTTCAATCTGTTTGAGGGCTTCATACCCGTTGGCTGCATGCAGCACCTCAAATCCGTCATCGGACAGTATCCCTTCAAGGGACTGGACAATGGCTTTTTCATCATCAACGATTAACACTGCTGGATACATGGCGTTTCCTTTTTCTAGGCCGGGATTTCAATGATAAACCGTGCCCCGGTGGGTTTGTTGTCCTGAACTCTTATCATTCCCTTGTGATCGGAAATAATGGAGTTTACAATGGCAAGCCCAAGCCCCATTCCCGATTTTTTGGTGGAAAAATAGGGCTCGAAGAGCATTGTCTTTTCCTTGTCAGAGAGTCCCTTTCCATTGTCGGCAATGTCAATGGTTAAAATCTTGAGAATCTCGTCAAACGAGGTGGTAATGGAAATGGATCCGTTTTTGTTAATGGCGGCAACGGCATTGTCAAGAAGATTGATAAAGGCCTGTTTCATCTGCTGTCTGTCCAGTTTTATTTCGGGAATATCCTCGTCGTACCGGGTCGTTACCTCAACCGTTTCCATCCCTTCCCGGTAAAGGGCCACGGTCTCTTCGACAATGGTTTCGATCCTGCACGGGGCAACAGTGGTGTCGGGGAACTTTGCAAAGGTTGAAAACTCGTTGACAAGGTTTCGGATCAGGTCCACATGCTCGATGATCATGTCGGTGCAGGTGGTGAACACCTCTTCATTGATCGCAGGGGAATATTTTCGTTTCAGCCGCTGGGCCGACAGTTTGATGGGGGTTAAGGGATTTTTTACCTCATGGGCGATTCTCCTGGCCACCTCCCGCCAGGCTGCCATGCGCTGGGCTTTTTCAAGTTCAGTGAGATCGTCAAACACCATGACCGTGCCGATCTTTTTTCCTGCCTTGTTCGTCAGGGCGTTGAAGTGAACGGCAAAATGCCTGGGGCTGCCGTCTATGGTTATGGAAAGGGGGAATTCAAAATTATCGGGAGCAGAGGCGATCTTTTCATTGATGTCCCTTGCAATGGCCAGGTGCTCCCCCTTGAGAACATCCTTGTAGTTTTTGTTGATGATCTCGCTGTTTTTCAGATTGAGCATTTTCTGGGCGGCTTTGTTGATGGTGAGAATCTCTCCGGTTCTGTTAAGGGATATGACACCGGCGGAGATGTTTTCAAGGACAACGGCCATGTATTGGCGGCTCTCTTCAATTTTTCTGTTCTGCTGTTTCAGCCTTTTTTCCGAAAAGGCAATCTTTTCCCTGTTTGCTGCAAGTTCACGGGTCATGGTGTTGAATGATTTTATCAGTGTGCCGATCTCATCATCGGCGGCAAAGTCGATCTGGTAGTTGAGATCTCCGTTGGTGACCCTTTCGGTGCCTTCTGCAAATTTCGTGATGGGAATGGTAATGGTCCTGGCCAGGTAAAAGCCGAACCATACGGCGCAGAAGATGACAAGCAGGGCCACAATGGAGAGGGCAATGTAATTGGATATTTCCACAGGTCTTTTGGCCATCTTGAGCTGCTTGTACTCTTCAACCCCCCTGGCAATGGATGCCAGATTGCCGGAAAGCTTTGGCGGGACCAGCACGGTGACCACGAGAAACGCCCTGGCCTCTTCAGGGGAGATACCAAAGGGAACCGTGGCAATGGTCTTGATGAATTCCCCCGGTTCTCCCTGCACCGTGATGGTGACACCGCTGTTTTTTTTCGATGTTTTCCTCAGATCCTTGCTTGTCAGTATGCCAAAGTAGTGGCGGCCCAGTTCACCTGCAAGGGAGAGGGCCTTTCGTTTTGCATCAGGGGTGTACACTTCCACGGCATCGATGTTGAAAGCCCGCTGGACAACCTCGGTATACCGGTTCAGCTCCTTGGTTTTATCCGGGTGAAGAAGGTTCCTCGAATCGATTTGAAAGGAGGACCGCTTTGCAAAAAAAAGGTTCTGCTGTTCAACATAGTCGTAAAATTGCCGTCCGGCAGAAAGGGCGTTGTCAAGGGATTGATCCACTGGTGCATTGAACCAGAAGGCAAGACTTGTGGAGATAAAGTGGATGGAAAAAAAGAAGAGAACCGTTGTGGGCAGGAGAGCCAGGGTTATAAAGGCCGCCACAAGCCGTGTTTTGAGCTTTGAACCCAGTACTTTGCTTCTCTTTTCATAGTAGAGTTTTGCCAGGTTCCTGAAGACAAGGAGGATCAGTGCCAGGAGCAGAAGCAGGTTGGTGTTGATGAGAATAAACATCAGCACAGTGCTTGAGAGGGGGAAGTCGGCGCCAAACCCTGTTATTCGGGTTTCTGCAAAGGTGAGAACCGCTATGGTGAGAAGAATCAGGAGGAGGATAATCCCCTCCCGTTTCCATCGTTTTTTTTCCAGTTCACCGGGCTTTGAAAGAGAGGGGGGAGGGGTCCCAGAGTCTCGAAGGGCGCTTTCTTTTATCTTGTTTAACACCATGTGTCCGCCTGGTTCGTTGCATAAAAAGAACCACCCTGAAAAGGGGGATTAATAGACAAAGTCAATTGTATGCCAGTTGGTTTCAAAATCCCACCAGGAGAGAAAAAAGAAAACATGGTGAAGGTAGAGGGGCAGGGTCACTCTGTCCAGCTCCGCTTTGATCCTGAGCTGATATTGTTCGTTCCTGGTCAATTCCTCAAGGGGTACTACCCGTAGATTGTCGATTTCCGTCATCTGCCTTTCTGCCTCTTCAAAGGAGTCGGTGACAGATGTGGCGCTGCTGTTCCAGGGCCTGGTGATGGTGAACGTTTCTTTGAGGCTGTTGTACTCTAAGGTGGACCGTATCTCTTTTTCCGCAATTTTTTTATCAAACCAGGCGTCCCTTGGCCGGTAGATGGCGATGAAAAAAGAGAAGGTGGCCGGTATTCCGTTGAGTACCGCCTGTTTCATTTTTTTTGTAAAGGCCTGATTCACATCAAAATA
>DATFJZ010000339.1:0-3546 GCA_035268945.1 Desulfobacteraceae bacterium
CCACGTGTTACTCACCCGTGCGCCACTTTACTCACGAACCGAAGTCCGCTTTCTCGTTCGACTTGCATGTGTTAAGCACGCCGCCAGCGTTCATTCTGAGCCAGAATCAAACTCTCCAGTTATAATTCCTTAAACAACTGATTTTTTTCAAGTGGTTGGTTCCACCCAAAAAAGACCCGCTCTATCTGTTTCACTGACCAGTTTTCAAAGATCAAAAACTTACTTTGCCTCTATGTTTTGTGTTGTTCCCTCACAAAGACTGACAAAATATACACGAGCTCCAAACGAATGTCAACCACTTTTTTACAAGGTTTTAATTTTTTTTAATACCCCGCTCACAATCAAGGAGCAGATAAGGGAAAGCCCCCTGCAAAAAGGACGTTCCGGGCTGGGCAATAACCCGCTTGAGCCAAAGATAAATTCCCTGGTTACGGGCCAGCTGGGTCAACCATTGCTGTTTTGCTCGATGCACAGTGCCGGCCCGGCATCAGAATTATTCTGTCTTGAGAACAAGCCCCTGGGGAAGACTCTCTCCAAACACAGAGCTTTTCTCCCTGGCATCCCTGGCAATCTTCTCCTTTATCACTTTTAAATGCCGTTGACTCACACACTGTTCCTTCATCCAGGCTTCAAGCTTTTCCACAACTTCCGGTTCCAGATCCCTTGTCCTGTCCCCTGTTTTCCGGGCCATCTGGGCAGCGGCCCCTGCAGCCGCCTCCTTCTCCTTCCAGTTTTCCTTGAGCAGTTTGTGAATCCAGCCGGCCGCCTCCCTGGGCGCCACCACCCGGTCCACCGATCCGTAAAGAAGCTCCCTGGCACCAATGCGGGAGAGAGCCCAAAGCAGCTGCCTGGAAGTCTTTGCCGCTTTGAGCCTGGGAAAGAGGGCCCTTCCCAGGGCGACCTTGTCCTTGACCAGCAGGCGCTCCAGATTTGCTGCGGCCATCCAGATCTCGGTCATCTCCTGGGGGGAAACCTTGTTCTGCCCCGCTTTTTTTCCCGGCAGGAGGTATGCGCTGATATCCTGGAAAACCTGTCTCTGCTGGCCCGCCTTGAGCCCGGCGGCAATACGCCGAACAAATATCCACCACTCCGCGGCATTCTGCTTGGCCTTTGGAAAGCAGAGGCCCTTCAGGTATATCTTCCATAGATGCCGCATCCGCTCCTCATCAAAGGCATCGCCAAATCCCGGACGGATGCAGAACCCGGTGAGGTTAAGCCACCGCACCTCATGCTCCGCACTGACGTTTCTTGCCTGGGCATTCTTGATCAGGCAGTCGGCCATGCTGCGAAGCAGGGAGAGGGGCCAGCTGTTTTTCGGCTTTTCAACAATTTTTTCCACCCTTTTGGCCAGGGTGATGATTTCAGAGGCATCGCTGTCCCTGTCAAGGGCCTCTTCTATCAATTGAACAGCCTGATGGACCAGAGCATCATCAAACACCTCACTGTCAAGGGCCTGGGCTTTGCCGGGCTGGTCCCTGAGCTGGAACTGCAGCTTCCACCGGTGGCTGCTCACCCCGGATCGGCACCACAGGGCGAGGGTTCCCATCTCGGTGTATTCCGGTTCTATCGTAACGGGGATGCTCTGTTTTTCCCCCTTCTTGCCAAACCGGACAATGGTATGCATGGGGTCCATGGTGGTGAGTGAGTCATCGATGGCCACCACATCCCCGGAACGGTCCCCGGAACGGAAACTTGAGCTGAACAGCTCAAAACTCACCGGCTGGTTGGTCAGCACTTCGAAGGCCATGTCAGGAAGGGTAATAGCCGACCCTTCGTCCAGCCCCCTTTCAACGATGCACACCGCCTTTGTGGCGTTTTCTTTCCCGCCGTTCTCTTTTTTGGCAGAGGATGTGGCAATGCCAAGGTAGTAGCTCCTTGGACTGCCGCTGCCCACCCGGACACCGGCGCCATGCTTGACAAGGCCGTAATAGCTGGCCCCCAGGGCCACGGAAAGGTCAGGAAGGGGGTTATCAAGGATCTTTGGCAGGTTCTCGTTGTCGCACCGGAACCAGCTCCGGATGGCGCTCCTTATCCTCTCCTGGAGGAACGACGGCTTGAGGGAACCGCCGTTGAACAGGATAAAATCGGGCATGGGTTCCTTGTCCAGGGCAGCTTTGACATCCTCCCTGTGCTTTTCAAGGAACCATCCGATGTGGCGGGTGATGGCAGGCTCCTGTTCATAGGGGAGCCCGAACTCGGCAATGGCTTTCCCCCTCTTTTTGGGCACATCTGTTTCAGGGGTGACATCGGGAAAAAACCCGTTTCCGAGAACAGTATCCAGGTCCTCCCGGGTCAAATCCGCTGCCATGGTGCCGGCAATGAGGGAACGCCCCTCCCCCTTGAGGGTGATCCTCACCTTTTCCTCCTCTCCGTCCAGGATCTTCTCCTTGGCCTCCCGGCACTTGTACGAGAGGATTTTCCACTTGTCAGGCCCCAGTTTCTCTCTGTTTTTGAATTTCGATTCCACCAGATTGGCAAGGGCAAGATCGACGTTGTCGCCGCCCAGGATCAGATGGTCCCCAACGGCAAGGCGCTCAAACCGGGGACTTCCCTCGGATTCCTGCAGGGTGATCAGGGTGAAGTCCGACGTCCCTCCGCCGACATCGCACACCAGGATCAGATCTCCGGGCCTTACCTGCTGGTGCCACCGGGTTTCATGGCGGACAAGCCAGCTGTAAAAGGCCGATAGGGGCTCTTCAATTAGGGTGATATTGGCACTTTTCAAACCGGCGTTTTTTGCCGCCTCAATGGTATACTCCCGGGCCGCCTCGTCAAAGGAGGCCGGCACAGTGATCACGACAAACTGGTTTTCGAAAAAGAGATCTTCATCCTTCACCGAATGGTTCCAGGCTTTCTTGATATGGCCCAGGTACTGGGAGGTGGCCTCCACAGGCGACACCTTTTCAACCCCTTCCGACCCCCAGGGGAGTATCTTTGCCGTCCTGTCGGCCCTGGCGTGGCAAAGCCAGCTTTTGGCCGACGACACAAGCCTTGCTGGAATTTTGGCACCATGGTCCCTTGCAAAGACACCGGCAAAGAGATCGGCCTCTTTTTTCCACGGGTGGCGCAAAGCCTCCCCGGAAACATCATAGGGGCCCGGAATATAGAGAAACGATGGGAGCACCGGAACCCGGGAAAACTCCCCAGCCCCTGTCAGCTGGGAAACGTTGAATCGCTTTATGAAACCTTTTTTTTCCTTGTTTTCATTTTTCTCTGCTTCAAAAATAGAGAGGTCTACATAGGATACGGCTGAATTGGTTGTGCCAAGGTCAACACCGATCACATAATTTTTTTCCTGAAAATCCAATCATATCTCCTGATAATAAGGTGGGCTTGGTCATAGGGGAACTCCGGTCACATCCTCATGGATAGCTGTCCAGGGCATTGCTATTCATTCCGGGAGCGGACATTAAGCTCCAGCCGCCATTTTTTGTCATCATCCCTGGAGCAGGCCCAGAATTCCAGGGTACCGATCTCGGTGAGCTTCACTTCAAAGGTCACCGGCACCATGGTGCCGTCCTCGCCTTCAAGGGTGGTCTCCAGGGT
>DATFJZ010000340.1:0-12059 GCA_035268945.1 Desulfobacteraceae bacterium
CCTGCCCATGCCGTGGCGGCAGTGGATCAGTACTTTTTTTTCCAGGTAGAGGGCCTCGTCCAGCCAGGCCAATGCCTTTTCCATCGTCTCCATTGGGGGGACATCTTCGTCCCAGATCGGCAGGTAGTAGACCTCAAACCCCGCAGATGCCTCCAATACATGGAGATCTGAGAATTCCGCACAGAGATTGACAATGGCATCAATGTCTTTTTCCCTTATGGCATCCAGCTGGGCATAGGACATGGGAGCTGGGCCGATGCCCATGTTTTTAGTAATCCACCTGACGTCATAACCGGACATCTATCACTCCTTCTCCTCTGGCCTGCCGGGTCTGAAATCAGAACGGCCGTTCATGAATTCATCCATCCGGCAGCCAAGGTCGTTTTCGTCTTTGAGGTACATATCCATGAGTTTGGTGGCTCCCAGGAGCCGCCCTATAATCTCAAGACGGGTTTCAATTTTCCGTTGCCCCGCCCGGGCACTCCTCCCGTCGATGAGGTCGGATTTGATGGTGACCATGAAGTCAAGTCGTTCCAGAATCCCGGCAATGAATCTGGCCCTCAGCCACCGGCCTTCCGGGCTGCCTCCTCCCCCTGAAAATCGAAACTGGATATAATTGTTCTCCTCCGTGGAAGAACAGATGACGTCAATGACAGCAAAATGATACCCAAACCTGAGGTTGATATTGGCATAGGTGCGGGCCACAGCGGCATAGCTGCCGAACCGGGGATTGTCAGGGGAGATGATCCCTCCGGCCATGACGGCTCTGTCATAGGATTCCCAGTCAAAATGCCGGGTTTCATCCCAGCAGATGCCTGGATGGAACAGTCCCTTTAAAACCGCTCGCATGGGCAGGGATCGGATATCGTTGTAACGGAGAGTTCCCCTTGACCGGTATACCGGGTTGGTACCGGCCTCGTCTTCAGTGCCGGCATCCAGCACATAAAATAGCATGGGGATGGGGGAGATCAATTTTTTGGCGCCTTTTTTCCGGCTGCCCTGGCGCTGCCCTGATAAAAACATATCCTTCATGGCGGTTTCATGGACAAACCGGATGATATCATGGAGGGATCGGCACCCTTCCGGTTTAAACCATGGGGCCTCGGGGTCCGTCAGAGTCAGTTCTGCACAGAAGTTGATGACAAATCTCAATGTTGTCATGACATCGCTGTTGGAAAAAATGTCATCCCTTGGCTGGTGAGCCGCTGGCCTTATGGGAAGGCTGTCATCGTAGACCCGGCAGTTCATCGCATCCAGGGTGATGACCCGGCCGGATTTAAGTTCTTCCCTTCCATTTTCAGGGCCAATCATGGCCGGCACCCCGAATTCCCTGGCAATGGATGCAAAATGCCCAGCCGTGCTTCCCGTTCTGATGATGATACCGGCCATTTTATGTACGGCCCGAACAAATTGGGGCAGGGCATGGTCGGCCAGAACAATGGCATTCTCCGGGATTTCCTGGAGCTGGTTCAGGGCTGTAAGCCGGAACACCCTGCCTGATCCCGTTCCCCGGCAGATGGTTCTGCCGCCAGAACAGAGGGGAGCAGAGGGCTGTCCCTGGAAAGGCTTCTTCTCCCTGGGCAGGCTGACGGGGAGAGGGGCGATCAGGCGCCTTGCCTGGAGCAGGAAAAGATCGCCGGAGGGGTCCTTGCACCATTCAATGTCCTGGGGGTGGCTGAAATAGTCCTCAATGGCCTCTCCCCATCGGGCAAGGGTGAGTATGTCCTTCCGGTCCAGGGAGAGCTGGGCTTGTTTTTTGGGTTCCGTGTTAAAGATTCGGGTGCCGGTGTCCGGGTCGAGTTGCATCGTTTTCTCCTTGGCCCCGGGCAGGGATTCGATGGATTGCGTTGTTTTGTCAACACGGATCTGGTCCGGGGAGACCTCGCCTTTGACCAGCAGTCCCCCCTGTCCCCAGGTGGAGTGGATGATGATTCGGCCGGTGTCCTGGTCTTCAAATCCCCGGGTGTACATCACACCGGCCGCCTGGGCATCCTTCATCTCCAGGGCAAGGACCGCCATGGGCGTGTCATGGTCGGCAATGCCGGCGCTGATCCTGTAAAACAGTGCAGAAGGCCGGTATTTTCCTGCCAGAACCTTTTTGTAATCGTCCATGATTTCGGTCTCTTTCAGGTTCATCACACTCAGGTACTGGCCTGCAAAAGAGGCGGGCCCATCCTCTTTTACTGCAGAGCTGCGAAGGGCCAGCCTGAGGCTGTGGGGGGCTTCCCCGCCGGTGTTTTGTTTCAGTTCCTCCAGGGCTCTTATTATTTCAGATTCTATCTCCCCGGGCATCGCAGCATCCATGAACATCTTCTGGATTTCGTCGGCGGTGGTTTCCAGTATCACCGGATCGTGGATGTCCAGACCGGCCAGTTTCTCATTGATGGGAGTTTCCAGGCCATTGGCCTCAATAAAGCGGTGGAAGGCATTGGTGGTGATGACAAAGCCACGGGGAACAGGCAGGTGAAGATCCTTGTTCAGCCGGGCGAGAACGGCTGCTTTCTCTCCGGTAATGGCGATGTCGGCCATATCAATCCTGCCAAAGTCAATGACAAAAGGGGGGGATGAATCAAAGGTCGGAGGGGCCAGCATGAACCTGACATAGAAATCAAATTTTTTATGGTACTCCTTCAGGCTCCAATACCGTGACGGGCTCATGATCAGCAATTGATCGATCATCCGCAAGACGGATGCGGAAAATTCTCCGTAAACGGCTGCGATGGCCTGAAAATCCCTTTTTTCCAGGTTGTAGTAGATCTCTTCCAGGGTGGCCAGCTGGTTGTGGGCCTCCCGGTCATGGTCGAGCAGGCGTTTGAAGGCGTCGTATTTTTTCCTCAGGACTTTTCCAGGGGAAAAGACCTGGAATGTCAGCTGTTTGAAGAGATTCTTAATTGGCATGACAGGTCTCGCATGCTGGTCGTTGCTGTTTTATCTGACCTCGCTGGACCGGCAGGTCCGGCAGGAAGATGAAAACCATCTTATGATCCTGATATAGAGGCCATGCTGGCTGGACTCTCAGTTTCTGGAATAGTTCTGCTGCAAACAGCAGTAACCGTCCAGAGGATCTGATATGACAAATGTTTATTGATTTGCCTTTGTTGAAGATGAGTGCAGCGCCGCTGTGGCGGTTCTTAAAATTCCTTGTACTCGATTATCAAGTTTTTGGAATAGCGCCGCCCCCAACGGTTGCCCTGTCAGGAACGAGAACGTCGGAGGGCTTTTTGCCCTGCCAGGCTAAAAATCAGCGACCTGCGGCCACTGGTCCTCAAACAGCTTGATTGTCGCAAACGCCTGGCAGGGCAAAAAGCCTTATCTCTTTTGGTTCTCAACGTTCCTGACAGGGCAACCGTTGGGGGATCTTAATCGGTTCTTCAGAAAAAACTTGATAATCGAATTATATCACCAAACGAAAGCAGGCGCAAACCACAATCCGACAAAGTGAGGAAAAATATCGCCTGCTTTTTAACATGGGTGACCGGTAACTCAAGTAAAACCAAAGGGGGTTGACAACGTTTCATCCTTTCAGTATATCCTTTGGGAAAGTGTCTGTTTCAAGAAATCGACGGGGTTGATGACCACCCCCGGGTTGTTGGCAAACATCCTTTTAGAATGGCTTGTGCAATGAAGACCTATTCCGATTTGTCAAAAGATGCGTTGATCGAAAGGATTCATGCCCTGGAATTGCAAATCCAGCAGAATAAACGTGAAGAGTCTCGACACGCACGAACGATGGAGGAGTTGTCACTTCATCAGGAGGAACTGAGGGTACAGAACGAGGAACTCAAAGCCACACAGACACGAATTGAAAAAATCCAAAAAAAATATTACGACCTGTATGAGTTCGCCCCGGTGGGCTATATAACCCTGTCCACCAGCGCGATTATCAAAGAAGTCAACCTGACGTTTTGCCGGATGCTCGATCTGAGTCGCACCGACATCCTCGACAAGACCCTGATCCTGTTCGTGACCCCCGCCTTCCGTTCCCTGGTTTCCCAAATCCCCAAAGCCGTGGCAAAAAACCGGACCTATTCGGTCAAACTGTGCATGGAAGTCCATGGCAGGAAACCCATATGGGTTCAGCTCAACAGCGTCTTGAACACCGGTGACCAGGCAAAGGCCCCACGGATAAACGTCACCGTCATCGATATCACCCGGCTGGTGGAAACGGAAAAACGACTGGCAGCCACCAATGATTTTTTACAGATGATCATGGACAATCTTCCCACCACCATGGTGATTCTTGACAGCAAAGGAGTGATTGAAAAGATCAACCATTCATGGCAGTTGTTTGCACGTGAAAACGATCTTGCATGTGAGAATAATGGCGTTGGGTGCAACTATATCGACATCTGCCGCCGGACACCGAAAGGCAGTGACGAATTTATCCAATCCCAAACCGTGGCAAAGGCGTTGACCGATCTGATCAACGGACGGCGGAAGGATTACCAGATGGAATACCCCTGCCATTCCCCCACTGAAAAACGCTGGTTCCAGCTTTGTGCCACCCGGTTTGTCATTGACAACGAGATGAAACTGATCTTGACCCATACCAGTATCACGGAACGAAAACTGCTGGAAATGCAGATATCGGAGGATCGGGACCGATACAGCGACATCCTTTCCGCCCTCAATACCGGCCTGCGGTTGATCGAGCGGGATATGACCATCAGCTGGGTAAACCCACACTTTTTGGACATGTTTCCGGGATTCGACCCCATCGGTAAACGCTGTTACGAAACGTTCAACCAGGAACACCACTGTGTCGACTGCGGGGCGCAACGGGCCTTTACCACAAAAACATTTCAGCAGAAAGACCGGTATTTCCCCGATTTCAAAAAATGGTATGCGATTTTTTCCGCCCCGATAATGGACGAAAACGGAAAGGTGAGCCGGGTCATCGAAGGGGTGACGGACATCACCGAAAAAAAGCGTTCCGATGAGATCATGCGGCAAAAGGAGGCCCGGTACCGAGCCCTGTTCGAAAACAACTCCGTCCCCATGTTCCTGGTCGAACCCGCCACCGGTAAACTGATCGATGTCAACAAGGCGGCCGCCGCCAAATACGGGTGGTCCAGGGAACGTATGAAAACCATGTCTGTGCATGACATCAACCCTTTGAGTTCCGATGAGCTGGCAAAAGAGATCTCTGACAGCCGTTCGGAAGGGAAAAAAATATTCCACTTCAAACACCGGCATGCCAATGGTGATATCCGGGATGTCGAGGTCTTCAGCGGTCCCATCATGATAGAGGGCCGGAAAATCCTGCATTCCACCATCATCGATGTAACGGAAAGAAAGGAGGCTGAACGGGAGCTGCTGCGCTTGCGCCGTTCCGTGGAAAATAGCTTTGCCTCCATCGTGATCACCGACCCCGATGGTGTCATTCAGTACGCTAACCCGGCGTTCTACCGGGTCACAGGATTCACCGAAGGCGAGGTCATCGGCAACAGCACCTCCCTGCTGCGATCAGGTATTCATGAGGATGATTTTTATGCTGCCATGTGGCGGATGATCCAGAAAGGCCATACCTGGCGGGGAGAGATATGCAACCAGAAAAAAAACGGGGATCTTTACTGGGAGCAGGCCTCCATTTCTCCGGTCAAAGACCGGGAGGGGCGCATCACAAATTTTATTGCCGTCAAGGATGATATCTCCGACAGAAAGGAACTGGAACGTCTACAGCAGGACGTTGAAAGGATCATGCGCCACGATCTTAAAACCCCGTTGAACGGAATTATCGGATTACCCCAGGTCATCAAGATGGAGGATAACCTGACAGCGGAACAACAGGAATTGCTCGATGCCATCTATGTGTCGGGCCAGCGGATGCTGCGCATGATCGATTCATCCATGGACCTGTTCAATATGGAAACCGGCATCTACTCCTATTCGCCGGAAACCGTGGACGTTATCATCGTTATAAAGACGCTGATCAAGGACATGAAACCCCGGTGGGCCGCCAGGCAGGTTGAGATCTCCCTGGAATCAGTGCCTGATAACGCGCTGTCATCCTTTTCTCTCCTTGGGGAAAGGGACCTGATGTACAATATGCTGTCCAACCTTCTGATCAATGCCATAGAGGCCTCTCCCGAGTCTGAAACGGTCACCATACAGGTGGTTCAAGAACCCATCCCCATGATTGCCATCACCAACCAGGGTGCTGTCCCCGAACCCATCCGAAAACGTTTTTTTATGAAATACAACACCTATGGCAAAAAAGGAGGGACCGGGATCGGGACCTATTCCGCCAAGCTCATGGCAGATACCATGGGATACCAATTGCACATGGACACCTCGGACGAGGAGAACGTCACTAGGCTGACCATCGTTCCCGCCGAAGAATCGGTGAAAGGAAAAAGTGACGGCGGTACGGGTAACAGCCACTCTCCTGCAACGTAAGGATATATGATTATGAACACCAATAAAGACCACATGCCCCTTTCGGACGGACCCGTCCACACATTGAAACCTGCCAGGGTCCTGGTTGTCGACGATGAAGCCAACAACCGGTTGATTTTAACCAGTATCCTGAAAAAACTGGGGCATGAGGGGATTCCGGCCGAAAACGCCAGGGCCGCCCTTGACCTGCTCGACCGGTCCATTGACCTGGTTCTGGCGGATATCATGATGCCGGAAATCGACGGATTCGAGATGGTCCGTATGATCAGACAAAATCCTGAAACCGTTGATCTTCCCATCATCATGGTCACCACCCTGTCGGAAAAAAAGGACAGGCTGAAAGCGGTGGAGTGCGGGGCCAACGACTACATAAACAAACCCATTGATCTGGTGGAACTGAAAATACGGGTCGCTTCCATGCTGAGGCAGAAAGCCCAGCAGGATGAGATCAAAGCCTTTCAAATGGATCTCCACCACATGGTGGAACAGAAGACTTCCCAACTGCAACATGCGTTGAAGGAGCTGGACAAAGCCCATTTGGAAGCCATTCTCCACCTGTCTGCCGCTGCTGAATACAAGGACGATGACACGGCGTCCCATATCTTGCGCATGAGTGGTTTTGCGGCCCTCATCGCCAGACATATGGGGCTGAAAGAATCCCTGGTGGAATGTATCCGTATCAGCAGTCCCATGCATGATGTGGGAAAGATCGGTATCCCGGACGACATCCTGCTCAAACCGGGCAAACTGACGTCCGAGGAGTGGGAAATCATGAAAACCCATGCCCGCATCGGGGGGCAGATTTTGAGGGCCGGGGATTCCGATTATATGGTCATGGGAACCACCATCGCCATGACCCATCATGAAAAATGGAACGGGTCCGGATACCCCAACCACCTTTCCGGCGAAGACATTCCCCTGGTGGGCCGCATATGTGCAGTGGCGGATGTGTTTGACGCGCTGACCAGTGAACGCCCATACAAAGAAGCGTTTTCCGTGGAGAAATCCATCGACATCATGAACCAGGGTCGGGGTTCACACTTCGATCCGGCGGTCCTGGACATATTTTTGAAAAATCTGGACGAGGTGATCCGAATCAAAGATCGGCACCAGGATTGATCCCTTCGGGACTTTTTACCCGGGGATCGGCGCCTAGTTACAGACCGTGGACACGTCATTGGCAAGGTTGAGGTAACGGTTTTTGCCGTTGCCCCTGGGGTTGTGCAATAAAAAATATGCGGCGCAATGTTTTTATTGCGCAAGTTTTTTTACCTCCCTGCCGGGTCTTTTTTCCCAAAGGGCCTGATATCAGAATGTTATGCCGTTTTTTTCGCTGGATTGTCAAAACAGGAGCCTGCCTGCTGACACCCAACGCTTTCCTGTCTCCCAAAAAAAAAAGAGAGCCGTTGTTTCTTTTAAAATTCAATGGGTTGTTTGTATGGTTTTTATAGAGCTTTTATGATTTGAAGATAGTGGCATGGTTATGGCAAGAATAATTGGGATAAACCAATGCGGAAAATATCAGCTTGCTAAAGGAGGCAGTGAATGATGGATAAAGACGTTTACAGTTTGTGTTTCATGTGTTCGGTGAGATGCCCCATTAAGGTGAAGGTCAAAAACGGGCATGTCGACTGGATCGAGGGCAATAAAAATGTGGCAGGCATCGACGGCAGCCTCTGTCCAAGGGGATCTGCCGGTAAATCCCTGTTATACGATGACCAGAGACTGCAGTCCCCCATGATCCGGGTGGGAGAGCGGGGTTCCGGCAACTGGCGGAAGGCCACCTGGGCGGAGGCCATCGATTATGTGGGGGACCGGCTGTCGGAGATCATTGAAAAGCACGGAGGCCACAGTGTTGTCCTGGGTGAAAGGGCCCAGCTTGCCACCCATGTCAGCAAAACCTTTTTGAAGGCCATCAAATCCCCCAACTATTTTTCCCACGATGCCCTGTGCAAGGGCTCGGTCAATACGGCCTGCCGTTCGCTGTTCGGGTACACCGACGGACAGATAGGAATCAATTACGGCAACACAAAGCACATTGTGCTTTACGGCAGAAATATTTTTGAATCCATTTCCCTGAAAGAGGTCAACACCCTGATGAAGGCCGTGGAAAACGGGGCCAAGATTACCTATATCGATCCCAGGGTGACCAAGACCGCTTCCAAGGCCCACCGATACTGGATGATCCGGCCGGGCACCGACCTTGCCCTGAACTACGCCCTGATCCACGTGATATTAAAGGAGAGGCTGTACGATGAAGACTTTGTGTCTAAATGGGTCCACGGCCTGAAAGAGCTCCAGGAATTTGTGGAGGCCTATCCCCCTGAGTGGGCCGAGCAGGAGACCGGCATCCCCGCCGAAGAGATTGTAGCCCTTGCAAGGGAGACCAGCAAGGCAAAGCCGTCGGTGATTTTCCATTTTGGCTATCGGGGCGCCCACCATGTCAATGAGATCTACATGCGCCGCTCCATATTGATGCTCAACGCCCTCATGGGCAGTGTTGAGGCAAAGGGCGGCATCTTTTTCAAAAAAGGACCCGGCGAGGTTGGCGGCAAGGCCGCCAGAAAACTCGTCAGCCAGGATTTTCCTAAAATAGATCTGCCCCGGTTTGACAAGGCCGGCACCGACGATTTCCCCCTTCCCGATGCCAACCACGGCGTGGCCCAGATTCTTCCCCATGCGGTGCTCAACGAGGATCCCTATCCCATCAAGGCCCTGATCGCCTACCGTATTGATCCCCTCATGTCCATGCCCGATACAAACCGGACCAGAAAGGCCCTGGACAAGCTGGATCTTGTCGTCACCATCGATATCAACCATTCGGACATTGCCTGGTATTCTGATGTGGTTCTTCCGGAATCCACCTTTCTTGAGCGTACCGACTGCATCCAGCAGATGAACGGGCTGAAGCCCCAGATGTTTCTGCGGAAAAAAGCCATGGAGCCGAGATACGACACCATGGAAGGGGCGTTGATTTTGAAAAAGATCGGTGAAAAACTGGGAATAGGGGATTATTTCCCCTATGAAACCATGGACGACCTGGTCAACTGGCAGCTGGAAGGCACCGGTTTTACCATGGCGGATTTTGAAAAAAAGGGCTTTGTGGCCTATGGGTCCGATCAGATCTTCTGGGATCGGGACAACCTCCCCTTCAAGACCCCTTCGGGAAAGATTGAATTTAAATCCTCCCTGCTGGAAGACGCCGGGTTTGAGTCGTTCCCGGCATACGAACCCATCCCCCGGCGGTCGGACAATAAACTCCGCCTGGTGGTTGGCCGGTCTCCCATTCACACTCATGTTTCTACCCAGAATGTCCCCTACCTCAACGAGCTGGAGAGTGACAACTGCCTCTGGCTCAATACAATAAAGGCCGGCGAGCTTGGCATCAAGGACAAGGATGTTGTGGAGGTGGCCTCTTCCTGTGGCAGGGGTCAGATCAGGGCATTTGTCACAGACCTGATTCACCCGGAAGCGGTTTTCATGCTCCACGGTTTCGGGCATACGGCAAAAAAGGCGGAACGGTCATTTAACCGGGGGCTCTCCGATGCACTGCTCCAGGAGAATCAATACGATAAGATTGGCGGAAGTCCTGCGTTTCACGAAACCTTTGTAACGGTGAACCCCCTTTAGATGCAATCGAATCAGGCGATGTCCGCCAGGGCTGCTGCTGTCAGGCGGTCCTGGGCGGGGAACCACGTCAAATCAACAATCTGTGTATATATACCGGAGGCTTTGAATGAGTAAATACTATCTGTTTCAGGATATAAAAAAATGCATTGGGTGCCACGCCTGCGAGATCCAGTGCAAGTCCAACAAGAATCTTCCCAAGGGGCCGAAACCCTGTCAGATCATCCAGGTGGGGCCGAAATTTGTCGGCAGCCTGCCCAAAATATCCTTTATTTTCATGCCCTGCTTTCACTGCGAGGACCCCTGGTGCGTCTCTGCCTGTCCAACCGGCGCCATGCGCAAGAGGGAAAAAGACGGCATTGTCTATGTTGACAGTGATCTGTGCGTGGGGTGTAAAACCTGTGTGTCCGCCTGTCCCTGGGGGGCTCCCCAGTGGAACCCCGATACCGGCAAGGTGGAAAAATGCGACTACTGCATGGACAGGATAGACCAGGGACTGGATCCTGCCTGTGTCACCACCTGCACCACCGGCTGCCTGAAATTCGGCAGTGTCGAGGAGATGACACAGATTCGCCGGCAGCGCCATGCTGAATCCGTTGCCGCCCTTGAAAAAAGCAGTTTCTAGTATTGCGAGGAGTGGAAATGTCACAAACAACCTGTCCGGTTCGAAAAACCATTATTTACCTTTCTGAACAGATCAGTTCAGGCGTTTTAACAGACCCCAGGGAGAGACGAATTGCCGAGCAGCTTCTTGTGCTCATTGAAGAGATTGCCGAAGGCGCTGCCGGTGGTGATCACCTCTCCGCCATTGACGCTCTGGTCAAGGAGTATTTTGATGTCCCCGGTGATGTGCAGAATCCCCAGGCAGGCAGTTTTGTCAGTGATATCCTGGATAACCACAGGGAGGTGTTTGAAAACCACATTGCCTCACACAACTGCCCTTCCCATGACTGCGGGAAACTTGCCCCTTCCCCCTGCCAGATGGCCTGCCCGGCGGGGATCGATGTGCCCACCTACCTCAGCCTCATTGCCAGGGGCGAGGATGCCCGGGCCATTGAAGTGATCCGGCATGACAACCCCCTGCCCTGGGTCTGCGGGCTTGTCTGCAACCGACCCTGTGAGATGATGTGTGTGCGTGCCAGGATTGACACCCCCATCTCCATTAAATTCTTAAAGGCCTTTGCCGCTGAAAGGGCCATGTCTGAAAGGGCCTATAAAAATCCGGAAAAAAAGGCCTGCAACAACCGTAAAGTCTGTGTTGTCGGGGCGGGGCCCGGGGGGATCTCCGCGGCCTACTACCTTGCCCTGATGGGGTACAGAGTGCGGGTCATCGAGGCCCTGCCGGTCTCCGGGGGGATGCTCATGGTGGGAATCCCCCGGTACCGACTGCCAAGGGAGGTGATTGACAGGGAAGTGGCCATGATTGAAGACCTGGGCGTTGAATTTTCCTTCAACACCCGGTTCGGCAGGGATGTCACCCTTGAGGGGCTGCAAAAGGATGGGTATGAAGCGTTTTTCATCGCCATTGGCGCCCACAAGTCCTGGAATCTCGGCATTCCGGGGGAGGATTCCTTTTCCGGGGTTCTGGATGCCGTTGAATTTTTAAAAGACGTTGCCCTGGGAGACCACCATTCCCCTGGTGACCATGTGGCGGTCATCGGCGGCGGAAATGTTGCCATTGATGCGGCAAGGACCAGCCTCCGGCTCGGAGCGAAAAGGGTCACCATCGTGTACCGGCGCTCCAGAAGCCAGATGCCGGCGGATATCGAGGAGGTGGAGCAGGCCGAAGAAGAGGGCGTTGAATTTGCCTTTTTAACCATCCCCAGGGAAATCACAGGAGAGGATGGCCGGACCACGAGCCTCGCCTGCATCAAGGCCGAGCTGATCACCAAAGAGGGATCTGACAGGCCGTCCCCGGTTCCCATACTGGGGAAAGAGTTTGACCTCAAGGCCGATGCGGTGATCAGTGCCATCGGGCAGTATGTGGATGACCAGGGAATGGAAGGTTTTGACAGGGTCAACTGGTCCCGCAG
>DATFJZ010000341.1:0-5589 GCA_035268945.1 Desulfobacteraceae bacterium
TGGCTGTTTTGTTGGCCTGGTCCAGGATGGGATTTATCTCCACAAGATCCATGGAGACCAGTTTTTTCGAGTCGGATATGATCTCCATGAGCAGGTGGGCCTCCCGGTAGGTAAGCCCGCCTGGCACCGGCGTTCCCACTCCCGGCGCCTCAACTGGATCCAGGGCGTCCATGTCCAGGCTGACATGGACCCGCTGCATGTGGACAAATTTCATCATCGCCTTGTTGGCAATGGCACTGATCCCCTGTTCATCAATGTCCCGCATGGTGTAGACGGTGATGCCGCTCTTCTTGAGACGCTTGCGCTCCTCCCGGTCTATCTGGCGGATGCCGATCATCACGATGTTTTCCGGATCGATTTTCGCACCGTTTCGGCCGATGTTCACCAGTTGATCCTCGGCATGGCCTGTGAGGGCGGCAACGGGCATGCCGTGGATGTTTCCCGACGGGGAGGTTTCAAAATTGTTGAAATCGGCATGGGCATCTATCCAGATAAGGCCGATGGGTCCATCATGGGAGATCCCGCCGGCGGTTCCCATGGAGATGGAGTGGTCCCCCCCGAGAAACAGGGGAAAACAGCCTTTTTGAACCGCATCCCTGCCGGCCTGATACACCTGCTCACACACGGAAATGATCTCCTGCAGATAATCCTGATTTTTGACGTCACCGCCGGGATCCCGTACAGAGACAGTAACGTCTCCTTTGTCCTCCACCCGGTACCCCAGACAGCGCAATTCGGAAACAAGTCCTGTGTACCTTGCTGCGGCTGGCCCCATGTCAACGCCCCTGTGCAGCTGTCCAAAATCCATGGGAACGCCGATGATGCTGATTTTTTTTTCCATGCTGTTATTCGCTCCGGTGTTGCAGAGGTTGCTCCTGTTTATCCAGGATTGAGTCATTCTAATAGTATACGACGTGGTTTGCAAGCTAAGGATCGCAAATTTTATAAGCTGAACGTAATTACTTGCTCTTTTGACTCATCTACCGCGTTGCACCAAAGGCCCAACAGGCTAAGGATCGCAAATTTTGGGCTTGATCATAACATCGGCCACCTAACGGGGGTGGGGTCAGGCCTGACCCCTTTGGCCCGCTGAATGACCTTGCAAACCAGCAGAAAATAAGATATCGTTGTGTTGATGATGGGCCTTGATCATAACTCCGGCCATGGAGGGATCAACCATGCAACGAAACTGACCGAAGTCAGGAGAAAGCCCACATATTCTAAATGAACTGCTGAACGTGAAAGGAAATTGTATCATGCCTTCAAATGTAAAGATTTTTCATCAAGAAACACTGGACACCATCAACAACCTTTTTGAGGAAGGTGTCAAGCGGGCCGCCGTTATCATGCGCCATTCGGCCCGGAATTTCACCGACGACCCGGCCGAAGAGCCCTTTATGGGGCTTACCGAAACGGGAAAGGATTTTTCCCTGAAACTCGGTGAGAATCTTGCCTTAAGCCCCTCCCCCCGCTTTTTTTCCAGCCATTTTGGCCGCTGCATCGAGACATCCGCCATCATTGACAAGGGATATTACAAAACCCACCGCCGGTTCAACGGTCACAACCAGATCAACCTGGACCTCTCCCCCTTTTACATCAACGACATTGACCGGGCCATCACCCTGGTTCGAAAAATAGAGGCGGAACGCTTTATCCGCCAGTGGTTCAACGGGGAGTTTTCCGAAGAGATCATCATGGATCCCAAAAACACCGCCGACAGACTGGCAGGGTTTCTTGCAGCACGGGTGGAGGAGCTCGATGACAATGAAATTGCCCTGTGCGTCTCCCACGACTGGAACCTCTTTCCCCTGAAAGAGTTCAAGCTGGGGTTAAAACATGAGGATGTCGGCGTGGTGGGGTTCCTGGAAAGTGTTGTGGTGTTTGAGCACCAGGGAAACTACTATATCACCGGCCACCAGACCCGGCCCCAAAGGCTGTAGAAAGGGGTCAGGCCTGACCCCTTCAGGTGTTGGCCGTGAAAATGGCCCGTACCGGTGCGGGATACCCCTCGATGGTTCGGCCGGGATTTTCCGGGTCGAGGAAATCCTCCAGGGATTCGGTCTGGATCCAGTCGGTTTTTCCCTGTTCCCTGGCGGTTGTGGGAGAGATGTCGATGCACCGGATGTTGGTAAACCCTGTGCGCTTCAGCCAGGAGCTCATCACCTTGAGGCCGGGGATGAAAAAAACATTTCTCATCTTGGCGTACCGCGATTCGGGGAAGAGACAGGTGTGATCGTCGGTTTCAATGATCAGGGTTTCGATGACCAGCTCGCCCCCTTTTCTCAACTGGTCGTGGATCGTGTAGAGCAGTTCCAGGGGGGATTTTCGGTGGTAGATCACCCCCATGCAGAAAACCGTGTCAAAGTAACCGTCCATCCGGGGAAGCTCGTCAATGCCGGCTGGGATGGCAAAGATATTTTTGTGATTGATGAAGCGCTGCAGGGCCTGGAACTGGAAGTAGAACAACATCTGGGGATCGATGCCAAGGACCATGGCAGGCGCACTGGCAGCCATTTTAAACATGTAATACCCGTTGCTGGCACCGATGTCAAGAATCCGGCGCTCGTTTAACGGGGCGATTTCTCTGACAAGCCTGTTCCATTTGATGTACGAGGCCCACTCGCTGTCAATGGGAATGCCGAACAGCTCAAAAGGGCCTTTCCGCCAGGGGCAGAGCTTAAAAAGCGTCTCCCGGATTTTCTTTCGTTCCTGGTGGTCCACATCCCCGGCATCGCCCACCGTCACCCTGTCCCTGTCCAGCCTGATCTCTGACGGCAGTGCCGTTGGCATACGTTCAAGGATCTTCCGGTATTTGAGGATATTCCCCACCGGGTTGTCCAACAGCTCCCTTTTTTCCTTTACCAGGGCTTCAAGCCCCGGCAGGCAGAAGCCAAGGCCCAGCCTCTCATGTTCCCGGATCACTCTTTCCAATGTAATCTCATCTCTCCTTGACGGCCATGATGGATGCGAAATTAAACCATTTGAGCCAGAGATCCATCTGCTGGAACCCTGCCCTTTCAAGGCGGCCCTCGTGGGTTTCCACGGTTTCAGGAATGAGGACCCTTTCCAGGGCATCCCTCTTCTGGCTGATTTCAAGATCAGAATAACCGTTCTCTTTTTTGAAATTCCTGTAACACTCCTGCTGAAGATCGGCAATGGACGTAAAATCGTGGGTGACCTTTTCCGTTAGCAGCAGCACTCCACCGGGAACCAGCCCCTGGAAGATCTTTTGAATCAGGTCATCCCGTTTGTCCGGGTCAATAAACTGAAGGGTCAGGTTGACAATGACAATGGACGCGGTTTTTATCTCCACGGTTTCGGCACCCCGTTTGAGGAGCGTGACATTATCCCTGAAATCTTCGGTTTCAAGCCTTTTCCGGTACTTTTCGATCATCGGTCCGGAACTGTCAACACCGATCATGTCAAAGGGCTGACCTGCAAAGTGACTGCCGATGAGAATCCCCAGGTTGCCGTGGGAGCACCCAAGATCGTAAATCCGGGTGCCGGGCTGGAAAAAACGGCGGCAGATGCCTGCCTGCTGCCGGATGCTCTCACAGTAAAGGGGCATGGACCGGGTGAGCATGTCGTCAAACACCGCTGCCACCTGTTCGTTAAATTCAAAGGGAGAGACCCTCTCCCTGGGGTCTGCAAACAATTGATCCTTTTTCATACATCCGCAGTGCAAAACAACCGCCCTCCTTCTTCTTCTTAATTCAGCATCTTTTTCAAGGCTTCCAGTGCCGCTGTATACCCGAACATGCCGGTGACCATGGCAAGGCTGCCCATGGGGTTTCGCTCTCTGCCGCTGTCAAAAAAGTTGGCCTCGGTGGTTTCAAGAACACTCCCTCTGTCGGCGATCTCTGTGGAATAGACGCAGGTGATTCCCCGGTCCACCCCCATGCGCCTGAGGCGCTTTCGAACCGACCGTGCCAGGGGACAACCAGAGGTTTGTGATATGTCCCCCACTTGAATCGCTGCTGGGTCCATCCTCCTGGCCGCCCCCATGCTTGACACCACAGGGATGTTTCGCTGCAGCAGATCATGGAGCAGGTTCACCTTGGGGTTGAGGCTGTCAACGGCATCAACGACAAGGGTTGTCGGCCGGTCAAATACCTCGTCAAAGTTCTCCCTATGGCACAGGCGGTTGAACTTTTCAACGCCCATGTCAGGATTGATGGCCATGAGCCGCTCTTCGGCGGCATCCACCTTGAACTTCCCAACGGTGGATTCCACCGCCAGCAGCTGCCGGTTGAAATTGCTCAGCCCGATTTCATCAAAATCCACCAGCCTCAGGGTGCCGATCCCCGACCGGGCCAGGGCTTCTATCACGTGGGACCCAACGGCCCCGAGTCCCACAACAGTAACACAGCTCCCAGCCAGAATCTCCATGGCTCTTTTCCCAAGGAGCAATTCGGTTCGTTTGAATTTTTCAGGATTCATCGGCCCTGTTCACAAATATCGGTGTTATCAAACCCGCTGCCCTGCAATGAACCCCGGGACCATCCCGGGGCAGGGAGAACAGCTCAATCAAAGCCGCTTATAATACTGGAATATGGTTTTTCAATCAAGAAAAAACTGGCCTTGATCATAACACCGACCATGGCAGGGAAGGATCAGGACCCCGTGGGCCACAAACAGGCGGATGTGGCCGAAGCTGTGATGGAGGCCTGATGTTCCTTTGGAAGGAGTAGGTGCTTTGGAAATCATAAAACGTTGCGGAGTTTTAAAACCGAGCAGCTGGCCTTTTCGTAGATGCGCTGGCCGTAAAGGGCGCTGAATGCCTTGTTGATCTTGCCCCTGTGGTGGTGGTACACGATGATCAAATCGGCCCCCCACTCCTCGGCGGATTTGATGATGGATTCTCCGTTTTTCCCCACCACAAGCTCGTACTGCACCTCTTCATCGCAGTTCTCCTTGATGAATTTCTTCAGGGCTGTCTTGAAATCCGCTGCCAGCTGCTCCTTCACCTCATCGGTGACATAGGATGAGATGATGGGCATGCCGAATCCGGGCATGACAGCCACCAGGCGGATCTGGGCACCGCTTTGCTTTGCCATGGCAGCGGCCTTGTGGTACACAGCACTGGAAGTTCTCGGATACTCCACATCAATGGGTACAACGATCTTTTTAAACATGCTCTGCCCCCTGGTAATCCCTTAACATTTTTAAAAACCGGATCTTATCATAAATAGCGTACCCGCCGGGGCCAAACCCGGCACCAAAACTCCCAGCAACTCAAATGAGTTACTTAGAAGAATCAGGTCGCCGTTTCAACGGCTTCCGCCGCCTCAAGCCGGTGCCGCCGTTTCCGCTGCAGAAGAAAGATAACGGAGAGGAGCACCAAGGCCGGTATGAATGCCAGTTCCTTGGGGGGCCTGTCTGCCGGTATCTTGACCATGATGATCTCCTGGTCGAAATCGATGCCGATTTTTTCCGCCTTGCTGGCAAACACCACAAACTCGACGAACACGCTGCCGTTCTCCGTACGGGTTTCAAAACCTATTTTCCGGATGCGTTCTGCCCCGGTGGAGGCATCGCCCACGGGGAGCATCACCTCTTTGGTGTATTTGCTTCCGTTCATCGTCTCCC
>DATFJZ010000342.1:0-3471 GCA_035268945.1 Desulfobacteraceae bacterium
TTGGCAAATTTTTGCAGCAACGCAGCAGATGTACATTTGTAAGCGCAACTCGTTCAAGCAATAAACAGTGTATAAACGAAAAACCCGTGTTTGGGTGAAAACGTGCCCAGCTGCAAGGCGCAAGAAAATTTGAAACCGGAGTGTACTAAAGTACATGAGGATTTCAAATTTTTGCAGCAACGCAGCAGATGGGTACGTTTTCGCCCAAACACTAGATGAAGCCTTTCTGGCCGATATACAGAAGGATCTCCTGGGCAGCCTCGTCCGGGGTCATGTCGGTGGTGTCAATGCGCAGTTCCGGATCCTCAGGGTCCTCGTAGGGGTCGTCCACGCCGGTGAACCCCTTTAACAGACCTGCCCTGGCCTTGGCGTACATCCCTTTTCTGTCCCGTTTTTCACACTCGCTGATGGGGGTTGAGACATGGACCTCGAAAAAACCGCCATGCTCCTCAATGGCTGCCCTGATCTCGGAACGGGTCTTATCATAGGGAGCAATGGGAGCGCAGATGGCAACTCCCCGGTTTTTGGTGATCTCGGCCGCCACAAACCCGATGCGCCGGACATTGATATCCCTGTGTTCCTTGGAAAAATTAAGCTCACTGGAAAGATTCCGCCGGACAATGTCCCCGTCCAGCAGGGTGACCGGCCTCACCCCCATCTCCATGAACCTGGAGTAGAGCACCTTGGCAATGGTGGACTTTCCCGCACCGGAAAGGCCGGTGAGAAACACGGTCACCCCCTGTCCCGCCGGCGGGGGATAGGATTTCTGAAGCTCCTGCACCACCTCGGGAAAGGTGGCCCAGGAGGGGACTGTTTTTCCGGCCCGGATTCGTCGGCGGATATCCGTTCCAGAGAGGGAGAGGGTCTCCTGCTCCCCGGAGACACCGGCTGCGGTGCGGTATTCGTCTTCAAAGGGAAGATAGACCATCTCGTCAAAGGTGACCACCTCCATCCCGATCTCTTTGGCCGCCTCTCCGGCAAGGAGGGTGGCATCGTCAAACCTGTAAAACGGTTCCCCCCGGCTGTCCTTTCCGGGACTGGCATGGCCGTGGCCGATGACAAAATGGGTGCATCCAAAATTTTTCCCAATGAGCAGGTGAAGCAGGGCGTCCCTTGGGCCGGCCATTCGCATGGCAAGGGGAAGGAGGTTCAGCACATAGGAGTCCGGCGGATAGTGGTTGACAACTTTGCGATAGCACCGCATACGGGTGAAATGGTCAAAGTCCCCGGGCCTTGTCACCCCGGCCACGGGAAGCAGAAGCAGATTGGCCCTGGCCTTCCGCATAGCCTCGATGGTCATCTCAAACTGGGGCCTGTGCAGGGGCTGCCTGGTGTGGAACCCCACCACCCGCTTCCACCCGAGCCGGGAAAAAATGCTGCGGACCTCACTGGGTGACATGCGGATCTGCCTGAAATCGGAATGGATGGGAAGGTTCAGGGCCTCAACCGCTCCACCGATGTAGAATGTTCCCGATTTGCTGTACAGGTAATCCACCCCGGGATGCTTGCGGTCCAGGGTGCCATAAATTTCCCGGGCCTCCCTTTCCAGGTCCACCTGCCAGATATCCTCAACATTCATCACCCCGAGGAGAAACCCCTCCTGGTCCCTCAGCACCACAGACTGCCCTGCCTCCAGGGTGGCGGCAAGGTTCTCTGAAATGTCAAGGCAGACAGGAAGCGGCCACAGCTCCCCTGTTTCAAGGCGCATGCGATCCAGAACGGTCTCATAGTCGATCTGTTTCATAAATCCAGTAAGGGGGGTGTACACACCGGTGACAAGGAGCTCAAAATCACAGATCTGCCTCTCGTTGAGGATCACATCCGGCATGGTGGAACTCAACTCCTTTAAAAGGGCACTGCGCTCCTGGTCTGCAAGCAGATCCACAAGCTCCCCCGACTCTCCGTGTGGTTGTTCCAATGATGATGTATTCATGTTGTGTCTCTTAAACAATCCGTACATTTCTGTCAACACCAAAAGCCCCCAAGGCGGTAGAAATAACAAATTTCAAACTTTTTTGCGCCGGGTCATTTATCAAAACCACCGCAAGGAACAAATTCACCTTGACCGAAACAGAACAGAATGATATAAAAATATGTTTACGCATACCGGCGTAACGGTAAACCCGAAGGGGGTGCAAAAAGCCCCTGACAATTAATCCTTGCTCCCCAGACAGGAGCTTTATTATCCGTAAGGAGACAGTGTATGAGAAGATATGAGACCATTTTTATAGCTGACCCTGACCTTCAGGAAGAAGCTCAGAAAGACCTCTTCAAAAAGTTCACCAACCTCATCGACCAGGAAAAGGGCATTCTGGTGGATTTTGATGACTGGGGTAGCAAAAAGCTTGCCTACCCGATCAATAAAAAACCCAGAGGCCATTATGTGTGCATGACCTACGGCGGCACCGGAGAACTGGTCAAAGAGATGGAGAGGCTCTTCAGGCTTGACGACAGGGTGATGAAATTCATGACGGTCCTCCTTGAAAAAGATGTTTCCCCCGAGGCACTGAACCAGGAGATCGAGGCGGCCAAGGAAGAGTCCCAGCCGGAAAAAGAACAGGTTGCGACCGAACCAGAAGCCGATGCTGATGCCAATGCGGAACCAGAAACATCCGAAGAGACAGAGGAGGAAAACTAAGATGGCTTTTCATAAAAACCAGAAAAAAAGATTCTATCAGCGCCGCAAAGTATGCAAATTCTGCGCAGACTCTTCCCTTGAAATCGATTACAAGGATGCAAAAACCCTGAAACAATTCATCACCGAACGGGGCAAGATCATCCCCAGACGCATCACCGGCACCTGTGCCAGGCACCAGCGGGTTCTGGCAACGGCCATTAAGCAGTCAAGAACCATTGCCCTGCTGCCCTATGTCGGCAAGCTCGGATAGTACGATGCGACCTTACCTGTCCAGACGAGGCCTGAAAGCGTGACCGGACCCACAGAAAAAAACAGAATGCTCAAGGAGCTCTTCACCGGAATCACCGTTTCTGTTCTGCTGTTTGCAGCAACAATCGCCATTCCGCTGCTTGGCTTTTTCATCGCCATGGTCTTGCCCATGCCGATCCTGGTCTACCGGCTCAAACTCGGCAGGCAGATGGGCGGGGTGATCGCCCTTGCCGTTTTTTGTGTCATCACGGTCATGACAGGCGGCATGTATGTTGATCTGCTTTTCTACGGCGCACTGCTCCTCACTGGATTTTTTCTGGGGGAATACCTGGAAAGGCCCCTTTCCCTTGAAAAGACAGGGATTTACACCTGCCTTACCACCCTTGGCATCTGCACCCTGGGGATTTTTCTCTATGCGATCGGTACGGGGGAAAACCTTGTTGCCATGGTTTCTGAATATGTGGCTAAGAATATTGAAATCACATTAAAACTCTATTCAGAGATGGGTGTTCCCCAGGAAAACATTGACATCATTACAGGTGCCATGGATACCGTTCAGTATATCCTGGTCAGGCTGCTGCCGG
>DATFJZ010000343.1:0-10673 GCA_035268945.1 Desulfobacteraceae bacterium
TTCTTGCCATGACAGACACCTCACCGGAGTCGATATTCACCGGGCACTGGGTGTGGCATTTGTGGCAGATGGTGCAGTGGTCGGCGATCTCTTCCAGGTGGTGGAGGATCTTGAAGCGGGTGGAGTGGGTCCGCTGGGTGACGTAGAGCAGGGCTTCAATGAGCGAACCGATGCCGAGGTTCTTGTTCCTCGGATGGAAAAACAGGTTCTTTCCAGGGTAGAAAACCGGGCAAACGGCCTTGCACCTGCCGCACCGGACACAGTTGGCAATGGTGGCGGCGAGGCTTTCCAGTGAGGTGTATTTTAAAATGCCGGCCTCCAGCCCGAGAAGGTTGAAAGAGGGGGTGTAGACCCTGTCGATGACATCGATGTCACTGAGTTTGCCCGGGTTCATTATCCCAAGGGGATCAACCCGGGTGCGGTAGCTGTTGAACGCCTCTACCTTTTTTTTGGAAAGGTGGCGGAATTTGGTCACGCCAATGCCGTGTTCGCCGCTGACAACCCCGTTGAGTTCCACGGCCTTTGCCATGATGTCATCGGCCGTTTTGCCGGCTTTTTTCATCATCTCCCTGTCGTTGGAGAGCACGGGGATGTTGACATGGATATTGCCGTCTCCGGCGTGCATGTGGGTGGCAATGACAATGAGCCGTGAGCTGGTCCGGGTGTAGATCTCCTTGATGGTTTCCGTAACAAGGGTATACCCCCGGAGCAGTTCCAGCACCCCCTTGTAGAAATCCTGGGCGTGGGTCTCTTCTTCCAGGCTCTCCCTGGAGGCCAGGGCGATTTTTTTCTGCTCCCGGGCTGCCATCTCTCTGGCCCTCTCTGTCTTGCTGACAAGCCACTGGGGGTCTTCCAGGGGTTCAGCCGTATCCAGGTAGGCCGTTATGCTGCTGATGAGCATGTTCTGGTTGTACCGTTTCTCTTCGGTGTTGTACCGGTCCACATAATCGAAGAAATCGGCAAGGGAGGCAATGGGCAGGACAATGTCCTCGTTGAGCTTGAAGGCATTGGTCCGTTTGGCAATGGCCCCGAGCCGTTTCCTGTCCCGCCAGAACCGTTCCGCCTCCTTGGAACTCTTTGCCGCAATGAGTTCTGTTTTTTCAAACCCGGCAAGGATGGCACCCAGCAGGGATTCTCCAAGATCCAGTGTGTCTTCTGTGTCGGCAACCATGTCGATGAGCAGCACCGCCTTGAGTTTTCCATGGCCTGCCGCCTTGGTCTTGTAGTCAATGGCCTTGATGTACTCTTCGTCAAAGTGTTCCAGGGCGATGAGGGCGGCCTCGTCCCCGGGATTTTCAAAGGCCGTGGAGATTTCGGTGATCACCCTGCCGGCTTCGGTCATGTCATTGCCGAAGAATTCAAGGCAGAAGGTCTTTTTCAGGTTGTACTCGGGATGGAGTATGAAGGTGGCGGATGTGATAATGCCGTCGCACCCCTCTTTTTGAATTCCCGGAAGGCCGTTGAGGGTTTTGTTGGTCACATCCTTGCCGAGTCCCGGTTTGCGGATTTGGTCTCCCTTGAGACGGATGGTTTCAACGATCCTGCCTCCGGCATCTTTCACCTGGAACACCAGGGTTTCATTGGGGGAGATCCGTGTCAGCGAGTGATCTTTTCGGTAAACAAAACGTTCCTCTCCGTGGGGCATGACAATGGTGTAGGAGAGAACATTGTCAATGGCCGTTCCAAACCGCACCGCCGTTTTTCCTCCGGCATTCTCGGCAAGGTTGCCGCCGATGGTGGAGGCCCAGGCACTGGTGGGGTCTGTGGCAAAGATCAGTTTCTTTTCCCTGGCAGCTGCCATGGCATGGTCGGTGATTACCCCTGCTTCCAGTTCAATGCCGGAAAACGCCTCTCCGGACTCTGTTTTAAACTGCTTGATTCCTCTGATGGTGTTGAGCTTTTCCGTGTTGATCATGACAGAGGTCCGGGTCAGGGGAACACTACCCCCGGTAAGGCCGGTTCCCCCGCCCCTGGGGATGATGGTCAGTCCGAGTTCCTTGATGGCAGCCACCAGAGGGGCCATCTGGGATTCCTTTGAAGGACGCACGACAGCAAGGGGAGGGTAGAGTCGCCAGTCGGTGGCGTCGGTGGCATGGGCCGTCAGGGTGAACGGGTCAAAATAGATGTTCTCCCTGCCAATGATGGTATCCAGGGCTTTGGTGATCCGTTTCTGTTCCGACGAGATCGTGTTGATCCGACGGGCAAGGGTATCCAGGTACTCCCTGCATCTTTCTATTACCTGGAAGACCCGGTTCTCTCGTGCTCCTGCCTCGATGATGCCAAGGTCCTTTTCAATGGATTTGAAAAAATTCCTTTTTTTAACGGGATGGTCAACAAAGTCCTGGAATATAAAGGGGTTTCTCTCGATGATAAACATGTCCCCCATGAATCGGAAGAGAAGCCTTGCCGATCGGCCGGTGACCCTTTTTGTCCTGAGGTTTTCAAGGGTCTTGAGCATGCCAGGCCCGAAGAGGTGGGTGATCACCTGGTCGTCATCGGCCGATGTGTAGTTGTACGGTATTTCGCGTTCGTTTGTTCTCATGGGTTACAGCTCAAATGTGACCATGGAATTGACAAGTCCAAGATCACTTATCTCCTTTGCAATGGTTGGGGAAACAGGCACATCGGTTCGCAAAAAGATGATGTTTCTGTCACCGTCGTCTTCCCGGCCCACCATCATCCGTTCGATGTTGATGTTGTGACTGCCGAGGCACGCTCCGATGCTGCCGATGGATCCGGGTTTGTCAATGTTGTGGATCAGCCCGAGATGGCCCCTTGGAATCACTTCCAGCCGGAACTTGTTGATGCGGATGATCCGCGGGTCATCTCTTCCAAAAATGGTGCCGGCCACCAGGTGGGTCTCTGTTTCCGAGGTCACCGTTATCCGGGTGAGGTTGAGGTAGTTTTCACTGGCCTGGCTGGTTGTTTCCGTCACCTTGATGCCCATCTGGTTTGCCAGGGAGGTGGCATTGACTGAGTTTATCCCGTACTCCACCATGGGGGAGAGGAGTCCCTTCACCGCTGCAATGGTCACGGGGGTAAGGTCAAGGTTCTGGAAGTCTCCGGCATACTCGATGGCGATTTCGGTGATGGGACCGGAAGTCATCTGGGAGAGCATCAGCCCCATCTTTTCAGAGAGCAGAAGAAAGGGCTTGAGTTTTTTCAGCAGTTCACCGGTTACCGAGGGCACATTCACTGCATTGATCACCGTATCCTTCAGAAGGTAGGCAGTGATCTGGTTCGCCACGGCCACGGCCACATTGGTCTGGGCCTCAAGGGTGGAGGCTCCCAGGTGGGGGGTTGCGATCACCTCGTCCAGGGTGAGCAGGGGGTTGTTTGTTGGCGGCTCGGTTTCAAAAACGTCCAGGGCGGCCCCTGCCACTTTTTTGGAGACAATGGCATCGTAGAGATCTGATTCGTTGATGATTCCCCCCCTGGCACAGTTGATCACCATGACCCCGGTTTTCATCATGGCAAAGGCATCCCGGTTGAGAAGATTGGTGGTGCTCTCGATTTTCGGCACATGGACGGTGATGTAATCGGACCGGTGGTAGAGCTCTTCAAGGGAGACGCTCTCATAACCGGCTTTTTCAATGTGGTCCCCGGTGACGTTGGGGTCAAAGACAATCACCTGCATCTTAAGACCCTGGGCCCTGTTGGCCACGATGGAGCCGATATTGCCGAAACCGATCACCCCGAGGGTCTTGTTGAACAGCTCCCGGCCCTGGAGGTCTTTTTTGGCCCAGAGGTTCTGTTTCATGGTGGCTGTGCCCCTGGGGATGTTCCGGGTCATGGCCATCATCATGGCAATGGCGTGCTCGGCGGTGGTCACGGTGTTGCCGCCGGGGGTGTTCATCACGGCGATGCCCCTCCGGGTGGCCTCGCCAACGTCAACATTGTCCAGGCCGATGCCGGCCCTTCCGATTACCTTGAGATTGACGGCGGCGTCCAGGACCTCCCGGGTGACCCGTGTGGCGCTCCGGATGGCAAGGCCGTGGTAGTCACCGATGATCGCCTTGAGTTCTTCTTCGGAGATGCCGGTTTTGATGTCAACGTCGATGCCTTCCTGGCTGCGGAAGATGTCGATCCCGGCCTGTCCCATTTTGTCGCTGACCAGTACTTTCATGTCAAATTCTCCTTTTCAAAGGATTCCATGAAGGCGACAAGGGCTTTTACCCCTTCCACTGTGGCGGCATTGTAGATGGAGGCCCGGCATCCTCCCACGGAACGATGACCCTTGAGGCCTCCAAGTCCCTTTTCTGCTGCCTGGTGGATGAATTTCTGTTCGAGTTCTTCGCTTGGCAGGCGGAAGGTGACATTCATCAGGGAACGGCTGGTTTTTTCGGCCGTGGGGGTGTAAAAATCCCCCGTGTCCATGAAATCATAGAGCAGGGAGGCCTTTTTGGCGTTGAGGGCCACCATGGCTTCAAGGCCGCCAATTTCCTCTTCCAGCCACTGGAGCACCAGCTGTACCGTATAGATGCCGAAACAGGGAGGGGTGTTGTACATGGAGTTCTTTGCCGCATAGGTGCTGTATTTCAGCATGGAGGGGAGGTTCTCTTCGGCGGTTTTCAGCAGGTCGTCCCGGAGGATCACCATGCAGAGCCCCGACGGGCCGATGTTCTTCTGGGCACCGGCATAGATCATGCCGAACTGGTCCATGTCCAGGGGCCGGCTCATGAAATCCGAGGACATGTCCGCCACAATGGGGATCCCTTTGGTATCGGGGAAGGAGTGCCACTGGGTTCCCTTGATGGTGTTGTTGGAGGTGATATGCACATAGGCGGCCTCTTCGTTCAGATCAAGGGCCTCTGGGATATAGGAAAAATGTCTGTCTTCTGAGGATCCGGCAACATGGATCGGTTTGTTTTGGATCTGGCACTCCTTGATGGCCTTTGTGGACCAGGTCCCGGTGTTGACATAGTCGGCGGTTTTTCCCCGGCCGAGGAAGTTCATGGCAATCATGGCAAACTGCAGGCTGGCTCCCCCCTGGACAAAGAGCACGTGGAACCGGTCGTCCAGGTTGAGCAGCCGTTTTGTCCTGGCAACGGCGTCGTTGATCACTTCGTCAAACAGGGGGGAACGGTGGCTGATCTCGGTGATGGACATGCCGCTGCCGTTAAAATTGAGAAAAGAGGACTGGATTTTTTCAAGAACCGAAAGGGGTAGTGCTGCAGGACCTGCATTAAAATTGAAGATTCTCTTGTCGGCCATGGTGTTTCTCCTTTTAAAAGTCAACTGAATTTAATGTTCCGGCATTCTGGGCTTGATCAAGCCGGTTAATTGTACTCCCTGGTCTTGTGAAACGTGATATCCGGCCACCGTTCCAGGGTGAATCCCAGCTGGTATTCACTGGTGGTAAGAAAGGTCTCCCATCCTTCCGAATCCGTTGCAATGCTTGATACGTTCTGTTTTTTGAATTTTTCCACCATGTCATCATTATCGCTGGTAAACCATCTGGCCACGGAGAGGTCAACCGGTTCGTGGACGGCATCCACATTGTACTCGGCCTTCAGCCGTGTCATGGTCACGTCAAACTGGAGCACGCCCACGGCGCCGAGGATATAGTCGTTGTTGCTCATGGGCCGGAACACCTGGATGGTTCCCTCTTCGGCAAGCTGGAGCAGCCCCTTTTGCATGGCCTTGGTCTTCATGGGGTTTTTCAGAATAACCCGCCGGAAGTGTTCCGGTGCAAAACTCGGTATGCCGAGGAATTTCAGGGGCTCTTTTTCGGTGAAGGTATCCCCTATCTTGATGGTGCCGTGGTTGTGGATTCCGATGATGTCTCCGGGGTAGGCCTCCTGGACATTGCTTCGCTCCTGGGCCATGAAAATGGTGGCGTTGGAGATATTTATATCCTTGCCGATCCTGTGGTGTCTCACCTTCATCCCCTTTGTGAATTTACCCGAGCAGATCCTGAAAAATGCGATCCTGTCCCTGTGGGCAGGGTCCATGTTGGCCTGGATCTTGAAAGTAAATCCTGAAAATCCCGGTTCACCGGGGAGGACATCCCGTGTGGCGGCTTTTCTGATCCCGGGCTGGGGGGCTATTTCAACAAAGGCGTCGAGCATCTCCTTGACACCGAAGTTGTTGATGGCGCTGCCGAAAAAGACGGGGGTCTGGGTTCCCTTCAAAAAGAATTCCATGTCAAAGGGATCTGCCGCCCCCTGGATCAGCGCCACCTCTTCCCTCAGGTCATCGGCCTGGGTGGAAAGCTCCCTGTCAAGGACCCCATCGTCAAGGCTGGTGATGACAATGCCATCCCCGTCCTTTGGGGTGTAGCCGGGAGAGAAGAGGCCAATCTCTCTTTTTTCCAGGTTGTAGACCCCCTTGAACCGTTTACCCATGCCGATGGGCCAGGTGAGGGGGGTGCACTCGATTTGGAGTTTTTCCTCAATATCGGCAAAGAGGTCCAGGGGTTCCATTCCCTCCCGGTCCAGCTTGTTGATAAAGGTGATGATGGGGGTGTTGCGCATCCGGCACACCTCCATGAGTTTTTTGGTCTGGGGTTCAACCCCCTTTGCACTGTCAATGATCATGACAGCACAGTCCACAGCGGTGAGCACCCGGTAGGTGTCCTCGGAAAAATCCTTGTGCCCCGGGGTGTCGAGAAGATTGATCTCGTAATCCCTGTAGTTGAACTTCATCACAGAGGAGGAGACACTGATCCCCCTCTCCTGCTCGATGGCGAGGAAATCGCTCAATGCCGTTTTTGACGCTTTCCTGGATTTGACGGCACCGGCCTGCTGTATGGCGCCGCCAAAGAGGAGGAGTTTCTCGGTTAGCGTGGTCTTCCCCGCATCGGGATGGCTGATGATGGCAAAGGTTCTTCGCTTTGCAATCTCTTTTTCTACCTGCTTGTCTGCTTTCATGAATTTGACACTGCCTAGTTGTGTTTGTTCAAAAGAAATCTTTTAGGGAAACCGGATCATTGCCACGACGGCCTCGGCAGCGTGGATGCAAATATCCAGTTTAATAAACTCTGCAGTATAGAGGAATTAAAAAAAATGCACAATAGATATTTTAAGCCGCCCGGTGTCGAGGCGGCTTTTAGACAATCAGGCAAGCTCGACCACTTTGGCCACCAGTTTCTCAATGCCCTCTGCAACATCCTTGATACCTGGACCCAGCATGTATGCCGGCGTTGTAACGATCCTTCCGGTGGCGTCCACGTGGATCTCATCCACACGACGCTGGACATGCCTGCCGCCCATTTTTTCAATGGCTGCTGCCGTGTTCACATCGTTGCCGATGGTCACTTCCAACCCCTGATTTTTCAGGGCAGAGGTCAGGGTGGCAGGGGCAATGCAGATACCGCCCAGGGGTTTTTTGGCGGCCATCATCGCCACAAGCAGTTCCCTGACAAGGGGGTGGGCCTCTGCTTCTGCTCCTTTATCGGCAAAGTCGCAGAGGTTCTTGGCCGCACCAAAACCGCCGGGCAGGATCAGGGCATCCAGCTGGGAGGCAGAGATCTCTTTCAGATCCTTGATCTCGCCCCTGGCAATTCTTGCCGATTCAGCAAGGACATTTCGCCTCTCGTTGGACGCTTTACCGGTGAGATGGTTGATCACCCCGGGTTGGTCCATGTCCGGGGCCATGCAGATGATTTCTGCCCCGGCCTTTTCAAGAAACAGGAGTGTCAACACTGCCTCGTGAATTTCTGAACCATAAAACACACCACATCCAGACAGTAAAACACCAATTTTTTTAGCCATGGAATCCTCCTTTTCAGTTTTGAGGGTTGATCGGACACCAGACCCGATTCGCTGGTCGGTGACAGCAAGCAACCCGATTATGCTTTTGTTAAACAGTGAGCTTTCCATTTAATTTTTGCGTTTTCGGACGGGTTGTCAAGGACAATCTCAAAATCTTCATATAAAACCGGCATGGCCACGGTGTCCATGGAGGGATAAAAAAGGCCGTGAAGGAAACGTTTCAACGGACCTGCTTGTTATTTCGATAATTTATCGTTGAAAAAGAGTCAGGATTCGGCTAACCTGAAAATAGAAATTAGAAATTCAGTCACAGTTTTATTAAATTTTGGTAACGAGGAAAACCCGTCATGCCACTTGCTATAGACGATTATGAGGCCATTGGTGAATACGTACGCCAGCATCTGAGCCAGTGGCTCAGCGATCAGAGCCTTGCCAAACCGCCCCATGTGTATGAAATAGAGCTCAGGGAAAGAATGGTCCGGGTGGAAGAAGAACTGAAAAATCAGCGAGACCTCATGAAACAAGGCTTTGATTTAGTTGAAAAGCGATTCGAACAGGTTGAAAAACGGTTTGAACAGGTCGACAAACGATTTGAGCAGGTCGATAAGCGGTTTGAGCAGGTCGATAAGCGGTTTGAACAGATCGACAAACGGTTTGAAACCCTTAGTGATGATATGAACAAACGCTTCGAATATCTCGGTAAAAGAATAGACCGATTCATGATCTGGTCTTTTGGCCTGACTGTGACCATGGCCGGAATAATCATCGGAGTGCTGAAATAAGGAAATGGCATGACAAGAAAACAGGTTAGCGTCTCCTGCCCCATGGACTGCTATGATCTTTGCCGGTTTACGGCTACGGTTGAAAACAATCGGATCGTCAACCTGAAGGCCGACAAAAATCATCCGGTGACAAAGGGATTCTCCTGTAAAAAGGGGAGTCAGCTGGTTGAAAGAATGAACCATCCCCACCGGATAAGAAGCCCCTTGATAAAAAAAGAGGGGGAATTTGTCAACATCGGTTATGACGAGGTCCTTGGCATCATCGCAGACAGGCTTGTTTCGATTAAAAACAGGTATGGTCCCGAGGCTGTGCTGAACTATTCCGGGGACGGGTATGGCGGGGTGAAAAACAGGATCCAGACCATTTTTTTCAACTGCTTTGGCGGGGCAAGCAGTGGTGAGGGGAGCCTCTGCTGGGGCGCCGGCATGGCCGCACAACAATACGATTTCGGCAGTGTAAAGGGGCATTTCCCCGATGATGTGTTAAACGCAAAAACCGTTCTGGTGTGGGGAAGAAATCCGAAGTTCACCAATCTGCATCTTTACAGGCTGCTTTTGCAGGCAGAAGCGTCGGGCAGCAGCATCATCGTGATTGACCCGCTGGAAACGGAAACGGCCAAAGCCTTTGGCCGGCATATCAGGCCAAGGCCCTCCACCGACGGAGCCCTGGCCCTTGCCATGGCAAACTGGATCATTGAAAATAACTGCCATAACAGGCCGTTTGTTGAAAAACACGTTGTGGGGTTTCACCGGTTCAAGGAGTACGCCTCCGCGTTTACCCCGGCAAGGGCAGAGGAGATCACAGGCGTTCCCGGTGACACCATCAGGAAACTTGCCCGGCAGTACGCCGAAGCCGCCCCGGGATGCATATACATCGGGTACGGCCTTCAGCGGTATCGCAACGGGGGGAACACCATCCGGTGCATTGACGCTCTGGGTGCCATCACGGGAAATATCGGGCGGAAAGGGGGCGGGGTCAATTATGCGGCAAAATCCCTTGCCGCTTATTTGTCCGGTGTTGAACAAGAGAGCCGAACCCATGCAGAAAAGCGGCGGACATTTCTCCTTGGCCGTTTGGGAGAGTTTCTCCAGGGAACAGACGATCCGCCTGTCAAGGCGGTGTTTGTGGCGGGCAGCAATCCGTTGACCCAGAGTCCGGACCTTGAGAACACCGTGGAATCCTTCAAACAGGTTGACTTCAAGGTGGTGTTTGACCATTTTCTCACTGACACGGCCCGGCAGGCAGACATTGTTCTGCCGGCGGCCTCGGTGTTTGAGCAGGACGATCTCTTTGTCACCTCCATGTACTCTCCGGTGCTGAACGTCTCTCAAAAGGCCGTGGAGCCGCCCCCCGGGGTGATGCCGGAATTTGACGTTTACCTTGCCCTGGCCCGGAGGGTCGGCGGCCTTGATATGGGGTTCAGCACTTCCGGGGAGTACCTGAGAAAATCTGCCCAGCCCCTGCTTGACAGACTGGGTGTTGATTTTGAATCCCTTGCCAGCGGGTATCCACGGATTGAGCAGGACGCTATTGCCTGGCAGGAGGGGCGCTTTGAAACCCCTTCGGGGAAAATTGAGCTGTACAGTGAAAGGGCAGGGGAGGATGGGCTCTCGTTTCTGCCATCGTTTCTCGAACCAGAGAGTGGCACCACAAAGCTTCCCCTGCGGCTGTTGACCTGCCACACCCTTGAATCCATGCATTCCCAGGGGTTTGCCTTTAACGGCGATTTGCCCATGGTGTATATCAATTCAAAAACAGCCGGGCAGTTTGGTGTGGATGAGCAGAGAACCGTGCTGGTAAGGGGTGAGAAGCAGGCAATAACGGCCAGGCTCACCATTGATGATGCCGTATGCGACACGACCGCCCTGATCTACCAGGGGTGGTGGCATGCCAGCGGTGCCGTGAATTTTCTTACAGAACCTCGGATCTCGGACATGGGTGGCCAGGCAGCCTACTATGACAGCTTCTGCGCCATCGAAAAAACGGTATAGGGTTGTCAAATTTCGTTGTGGCCGGTTCGATGACCATGCTCGTGCCATGCCGGTTTATATGAAATAGCCGATTAAGAGCCCCCAGAGCTTGCCCTGTCAGGAACATTGAGAACCAAAGGAGATAAGACTTTTTGCCCTGCCAGGCGTTAAGAAAATCAAGCTGTTTGAGGACCAATGGCCGCAG
>DATFJZ010000344.1:0-3547 GCA_035268945.1 Desulfobacteraceae bacterium
AAGGTCGTCCATGTCGTTGTGCCTGAAGATCCCCTTGCGGTGGCTCTTGACATTGGAGATGCGCATGGCCCGTATGATGCTGTTGTGGTTGAGCTGGTCCCCGATCCAGTGGGTATAGTTGCTGCCGATGGCCAGGGCCAGGCCGCAGTTGGCCGTATAGGCGGAGTTGAAAATTTTTGCCGCCGGTTTTTCCACAAACCGGGCAATTTTTTCTTCAAGGATCGTATGGTGGATGAAGGTCCCGTCGATAAACCTCACCGCTCCAGGGCCCACGCCAAACTCCCCGGTGGCCTGGTCTGCGGCTTTTATCAGTTCAGGATGGGTGGAAAGGGAGAGGTAGGCATTGGAATTCATGCGGATAAAGGGTTCGTCAATGCCCTGGAGTCTGTAACGGGGCCCCCGGTTTCCCCGGGGGGGGAGATACCCTTCAATCACCCTTTCCGGCGGTTTTGCGGTTCCCTGGTCTTTCAGGCTCTCTATCTCCTGGTCCAGGGCTTTGTCAAGTTCGGTCAATGACATGATGGTTCACCTCCGTGGTTTCCAGCAATTCATTGTTTGGACACCAATGTGGACAATGACTCGCTGATGATTTTTGTTGATATTCGCTGGTTCAATGTAAGGACCGCAAATTTTATAAAGTGAACGAAATTACTTGTCCTTTGACTCATCTACTGCGTTGCACCAAAGGCCAAATAGGCCTGCTATTAAACCTTTGATGCGCCTTGTATATGAGTCAAAGTTCGGCGCAATTTCGTCCACTTTATTTTATCTGCGGCCCTAAACGGTGATCCGGGGGGCTGTTCGGGCTCCCGGCCTGTTCCTGGAAGGTCTCCTCCATCAGGGCCAGGGCCCGGTGGCTGGAGTCTATTTTTGAAAGTGCCCTTCGAAACCCTGCTGCCCCGGGCATCCCCTTGACAAACCACGGCAGCCGGCTTCGCATCATCTTAACCCCCGGCCCTTCGCCAAAATAGTCAACATGCAAGAACAGCAGCTGTTTCATTACGGTTAGGAGTTCCATCCTGCCCGGTTCCCGGTACGGCTGGTCATTGAACAGTGCTTCCAGGCCCGAAAAGATAAAGGGGTTTCCCATGGCACCCCTCCCCACCATCACGCCGTCACACCCTGTCTGGTTGACCATTGCCAGTCCCTGTTCCGGGGTGGTCACATCCCCGTTTCCGATGACGGGGATGGCAAGCGCTTCTCGTACCCGCCGGATAATCTGCCAGTCTGCCGCTCCACGGAACCCCTGCTGGGCCGTTCTCGGATGGACAACAACGGCATCGGCACCGCAGGCTTCGGCGATTTTTGCCGTGGCCAGGGCCTGGTCCCCTGAAGGGTCCCAACCGGACCGGATCTTGATGGTCAAGGGAAGGGAGATGCTGTTTCTCACCGCGGTGATGAGTTTTTCCGTCCTTTCGGGTTCTTTCATCAGGGCAGCCCCGGATCCGGTTTTGAGGACCTTTTTGACGCTGCAGCCGAAATTGATGTCAATGATATCGGCCTCTCCTCTTTCTTCAACAATGGCCGCCGCCTCTGCCATGTCCAGGGGGTTCGATCCGAACAACTGGACGCTCAGGGGTTTTTCTTCTTCCCTGGAATCGAGCAGGGTAAAGGTCTTTTTTGAATGGTAAAGCAGTCCCTTGGCGCTGACCATTTCCGAGCAGACCAGGGCGCAGTTGCACTGTTTGGCAATGCGCCTGAAGGGAAGGTTGGTGATCCCGGCCAGGGGGGCCAGAACGGATCTGCCGTTGATGGTAAGGCTGCCGATCTTCAGGCTCTTGTTGGTGGTGCTGGTCTTATTATGATTTTCCATGATCTGTCTGTTATCCGTTTGTCTGTTCAACAGAACCGTTGGGTGGGAAAGTTGTTTTTGTGTCCATGGCCGGGTTGGCGTAGCAGAAGCGGCAGTTGTGAAAGCAGGGGTGGCTGTCATAGGAGCCGATATCCACTGACTGGGTGCATCGGCACCCCTTTTTTGAGCGCTGGCCGGGATCTTTTTTTGTCACAGGAGTGCCCTGGAACATTTTTTGTAGCCGTTTTCCCGGGATGCATGCATTTTCAGAGATGGTTGTGGGGCGGGGCAGGGCGGCCATCAGCTCTTTTTCACAGCAGGTCAGCAAACAGATCCCTTTCGGCTGCAGCACCCGTTCCATCCTGGTTAAAATGTCGATTTTCTTCTCCCGGCCAGGATCCACAAGAAGCGGGGCATTTTCATGGTTCTGCCAAAGAGAGGCTGTTCGTCGTTTAATCTTTGCATAGTCATCAGCAAAACTCGTCACACATCGTGTTATGCCGACCCGGGAAGCGTTTTGGGCAATGAATTCAAAATCGGAGAGGTTGTTGCCAAAAACACCGTTTTTGTCCCGGTAAAAGCAGATGGGGTCAAAGCGCCAGTTGACGGTTTCCGGGGAGAATTCGTCACAGAGTTGGGCGAGTTGCCCGATCCTCTCTTCAAGGCGGGGAATCGCTGGCTCCAGCAGTTGACATTCCGAATTCACCGTAAAGTTGAAAAAAAGGTGGTACCCCTTTCTCAGCAACCGGTGGCCCGTCCCTGACTGGAGAAATGGGCTGAAGTTTTTGGACCAGAACACGATGGTGTGCACATGGCTGGACGAGGCATCAATGGTTTTTGTTACCCGGTTGTAAGGATTTACAACGGGGAAAGACCCCTTTTCGATTCTCTCCATGAACCAGTTCAGATAAAATGCGGGGATATCCGTTCTTCTCGAGGCGGACAGGACAATTTTATCCGTTTTACTCATTCTCTTTTTTCTGTTTGGCCTTTTTCAGTTCGGCAAAGGAGATGATCTCTGCATTGCGGGTTTCGGACTCGTTTTCGTTACCGCTGGTTTCATTTTTATTGTCAGAAAAGGGAACCTGGGCAGGGCTTTTTTCTTCCTCGGGGCACTCTACCACCTCGAGTCTCATCTTTTTCCCGCCCATGAAAAACGCCTCTCCGTTGATGTAGATGTCCTTTAAAATCCACGTGACAACCTGCACAGGCACCTGGAGCATCAGCAGTTTGATCTGGAACCAGTCTTTTTTGCTGTCCGCCTCAATGGTTTCAACCCTGGCAAAGGATGCAGGGGTGTCTTCAATATATATCAGTACAATGTCATTCTCTACGGTCATGGGGTCCTCATCTTGTTTGAAGCCAGCGCTGTTGTCCTGCTCTCGTTTGACCCTCAACGGGGCCATTGAAATGCCGGCGCCGTTGCATGGGGGGATATTCGGGCTTACATCGGTAACCGGTCATGAAATCACGGCAGGCCCGCTGGTAAATTGTTATTTTTTCTTGTCAATTGGTCCTGTATAACATATTTATGGAAAACTTGAAACTTGTTTTAAATGTGGCGGTTGAATATCGAAACAGGGGACCTGTTCAGCTCCCATGGGATTGTTATCTCTCGATGATCCAGTTTTTATAATATCCCCGCCCCCAACGGTTGGTCGGTCAGGAACGAGAACGTCGGAGGACTTTTTGCCCTACCATGCTAAAAATCAGCGACCTGCGGCCACTGGTCCTCAAACAGCTTGATTGTCGCAA
>DATFJZ010000345.1:0-3313 GCA_035268945.1 Desulfobacteraceae bacterium
CAGTTCTGACGAACAAATATGCAGAGGGTTATCCAGGCAAGCGGTACTACGGCGGGTGTGTCAATGTTGACAAGGCAGAGACCCTTGCCGTTGAACGGGCAAAAACCCTTTTCAACGCGGAATACGCCAATGTCCAGCCCCATTCCGGCTCCCAGGCCAATATGGCGGTCTACTTTGCCCTTCTCCAGCCGGGGGACACGGTCCTTGCCATGGATCTTTCCCACGGGGGGCACCTGACCCACGGCAGCCACGTAAGCTTTTCCGGAAGATTGTACCATTTTGTTCACTACGGAATCTCCCCGGAAACCGGCACCATCGACCTTGACGAGGTGGCCGCCCTTGCCGAAAAACACAAGCCAAAACTCATTGTTGCAGGGGCCAGCGCCTATCCCAGGATCATCGATTTCAAAGGGTTTTCCGATATTGCCAGGGCCAACAACGCCCTGTTCATGGTGGACATGGCCCACATCGCAGGTCTCGTGGCAGCCGGGGTCCATCCCTCGCCACTCCCCTTTGCCGATGTGGTCACCTCGACCACCCACAAGACCCTGAGGGGACCCAGGGGTGGGATTATCCTGGCCTCCGGGGCCTATGGTAAAAAACTGGCAAGCCAGATTTTTCCCGGCATCCAGGGTGGGCCTCTGATGCACGTCATCGCTGCCAAGGCCGTGGCCTTCCACGAGGCCGGGCAGGCCGGCTTTGTCCAGTACCAGCGCTCGGTTGTGAAAAATGCCGCTGTTCTGGCCCAGGCCCTCATGGATAGGGGGGTTGACCTTGTGTCAAGGGGAACGGACAACCACATGATGCTCGCCGACCTCACCGGCATGAAGGTGTCAGGAAAGGAGGCCGAGGAGAGGCTTGGCAGGGCAGGTATCACCCTGAACAAGAACACCATCCCCAACGATCCCAACGGTCCCTTTGTCACCAGCGGCGTCCGCATCGGCACCCCGTTTCTCACTTCCCGGGGGATGGGCCCGGACGAAATGCAGAAAATTGCCGGTCTGATCTGTGATGTGCTGGGTGATGAAGCCAGTGTCCAGGGGGCACTGGCAGAGACCAGGAGTCTCTGCAAAAAATTTCCCCTTTACAGGAAGGGGTGAAAGGAATATGACGACGCCTCCCCTTGAAAGGCCCTCCTGGGATGACTATTTTATGGAGATGGCCAAACTTGCCGCCAGCCGGGCCACCTGCCTGCGGCGGAAGGTGGGGGCCGTTCTTGTCAAGGATCGACGGCTTCTCTGCAGCGGCTACAACGGAGCGCCCTCGGGGCTTCCCCATTGCAGTGAAACCGGCTGTATGAGAACACAGCTCCTTGTGCCCTCCGGGGAAAAACACGAGCTGTGCCGGGGTGTCCATGCGGAGCAGAACGCCATCATCCAGGCGGCCTGCCACGGGGTTTCCATCAAGGGAGCGGTGCTTTACTGCACCAACCAGCCCTGTTCCATATGTGCTAAAATGATTGTCAATGCCGGCATTGCAAAGGTCTATTTCCAGGACGGCTACAATGACCCCATGGCCGAAGAGATGTTTTACCAGGCCGGCGTGCTGTTCAAGGAGCTGACCACAAGGATTTGAAATGAAGTGTCCCTATTGCGGAGATTTAAATTCCAGGGTGATCGATTCCCGATTGACCCCGGGTGAGTTTTCCATCCGCCGGCGCAGGGAGTGTCAGTCCTGTTCCCGGAGGTTTACCACCTTTGAAAAGGTCGAACAGGTGCCCGTGGTGATTGTCAAAAAAGACGGCCGCAGGGAGGAGTTTGACCGGGCAAAGGTGCTCTCCGGTATTAAAAAAGCCTGTGAAAAAAGGGCTGTGAGCGTTGAGAAGATGGAGAACGTTGTGGATGTCATTGAGCGTGATTTCCGGCAGGGCAGTGACAAGGAGGTGTTCTCCAAGGTGGTGGGGGAGAAGGTGATGGCCCGGCTCCACGGTCTGGATGATGTGGCCTATGTGAGGTTTGCCTCGGTTTACCGGGAGTTCAAGGATGTGGCCGACTTTATCGACGAGCTGAAAAGTCTCGCTCCTGACCGGAAAAAAGACCCGGCAGATCCCGGGGACCAGGGCACTCAAGTGGCGAGTGAAAAAAAACTGGAAAATAAACGAGATCATTCGGACTGCCAGGATGAATGATGAAACTTACATGGAGCGAGCCCTTGAGCTTGCCCTGAAGGGCAGGGGGTACACCTCGCCCAATCCCTGTGTGGGAGCCGTTGTCGTCAAGGACAATGCCGTTGTGGGAGAGGGGTGGCACCGAAGGGCCGGTCTTGCCCATGCCGAGGTCGAGGCCATCAATCATGCCGGAGAAGATGCTGCCGGCAGTGATATCTACGTCACCCTCGAGCCTTGCAACCATGCCGGCAAGACCCCTGCCTGTACGGAAAAGATCCTGGATGCCGGTATAAAACGGGTGGTGGTGGGGGCAGAGGATCCCAACCCCTTTGTCCGGGGCGGCGGTATTGACCGCCTGAAACGTCACGGGATAGCGGTGACAACCGGAGTGTTGATGGACCCGTGCAAAAAGGCCATTGAAGCGTTTGCATGGTATGTGAAAAATGACAGAAAACCCTTTGTCACGGTGAAATGCGCCTCAACCCTGGACGGCAGGATCGCCGCATCTTCGGGGGATTCTTGCTGGGTGACCAATGAAAAGTCCCGTGCCCATGTCCACCGGCTTCGCCATGAAATGGACGCCATCCTTGTGGGTGCCGGAACCTTAAAGAACGACAACCCCTCCCTTACCGCCAGAATCGCCAATGTCGACACCGTTGATCCCGTCCGGGTGATTCTCGACACCGGCCTTTCCATCGACGAAAACGCAAGGGTTTTGACCCAGACTTCCACGGCCCGAACCATCATTGCCGCCTCCTGTGACATCCCTTCCGACAAGAAAGCCAGGATTGAAAAAAGAGGTGCCGTGGTTTTAAGCGTTCCCACAAAAAACGGCCTGCTGGATCTTGAAAATCTCATGGCGCAGCTCGGTGCCATGGGGATCGTTTCGGTTCTGGTTGAAGGGGGCGGCAAGGTGATCAATTCCTTCCTCTCCGAAGGACTTGTCAACAAGATGCTCTGTTTCCTCGCCCCGAAATTTTTGGGAGGAGACGACGGGATCCCGGTGTGCAGCGGCAGGGGTGCGGAATTCATGGAAGATGCGTATCAGCTCCACCGGGTTGAGACCCGGATGTTTGACAGTGATATCCTGGTCCAGGGCTATTTAAAGTGAGTTTCCATGGGCCAGGTCGGAAAATTTTGCAAAACAGCTGAGGTGAAGGTGGAAAAAAATGTTTACCGGTATTATTGAAAGCGCTGGTGTTTTAA
>DATFJZ010000346.1:0-14450 GCA_035268945.1 Desulfobacteraceae bacterium
TCCTGGAAGATCATCTGCATTTTCAGCCGGAGCTGTTTCAACGGGTCTCCCTTGAGGGTTCCAAGGTCGGTTCCGTTGAAAAGAACCTCTCCGGAGGTTGCCGGGTAGAGCCCCAGCAGGCACCGGCCAAGGGTGGTCTTGCCGCACCCCGATTCCCCCACAAGCCCCAGGGTTTCTCCTTTTTTAATTTCAAAGGAGACGTCATCCACCGCATAGACCCAACCCCTCTGCCTTAAAACAATCCCCCCGTGGACGGGGAAATACTTTTTCAGATGCTTCACCTCAACGATGGTCTCACCGGTGGTTGACGGTGTCAAACCTTCATTTCCCTGTTTTGGCAGAGCCTTGTCAAGCTCTTTGAAAAAATGGCAGGCCGCCGTGTGCCTGGGGCCGGCACTTTGCTCTTCCGGCGATACCCTGGAGCAGATCTCCTGTGCAAAACAGCACCTGGCAAAAAAACGACACCCCGCCGGCATGTTTTCCAGGGAAGGAACCATCCCCGGTATGGTGGCAAGCCTGGTTTTGGGTTTCCCCCCGGAAAGGGGAATGGCGGTTAAAAGGCCCCGGGTATAGGGGTGGCGGGGGAAGGAGAAGAGATCGTCCACATCGGCCGTTTCCACCACCTTTCCCGCATACATGACAACGGCACGGTCACAGTTCTCGGCGATCACACCGAGGTCGTGGGTGATGAGGATCACCGACATGGAAACCTCTGCCTTGAGCGCTTTGACAAGATCGAGGATCTGGGCCTGCACCGTAACGTCAAGGGCAGTGGTGGGTTCGTCGGCAATGAGAATATCCGGCTCCGGGGCAAGGGCCATGGCGATCATTACCCGCTGGCGCATCCCCCCGGAAAGCTGGTGGGGATAGTTGTGGACCACCTCTCCGGGATCGGCAATTCCCACCTTTGCCAGCATGTCAACACAGGCCCTGTAAACCGCTTTTTTTCCCATTTTTGGAAAATGGAGGAAAAACACCTCCCTGACCTGTTTTCCGATCTTGTGCACCGGATTGAGGGCCGTCATGGGCTCCTGGAAAATCATGGCGATCTTCTTCCCCCTGATCCGGTGCATCTCTCCGGGGGAAAAGGTCAGGAGATTGTCACGGTTAAAGGCAACAACACCGGATGCCACCCTTCCCGAGGGTTTGGGCAGAAGCCCCATGATGGAAAGGGCCGTAACGCTCTTGCCGCAGCCGGATTCGCCCACAATACCAAGGGTGGTCCCCCTCTCCAGCACAAACCCTGCCCCGTCCACCGCCCGAATCGTTCCTGCCTCGACATCAAAGGTGGTGACAAGATCTTTCACGGCAAGGATCACATCCCCGGTCACTGGGCTCCTCCCGTTTTGAACCGGTCATCGATGATCACGCTGGAGGCGAGTGTTTCACCGTTGTCCATGGCCTGCTCGATCTTGCCATGCATGGTTTCATCGAACCAGAAAAGCCCGCCGGTCATGGCGCCAAAGGGATCAAACAGGGAATTGGATTTCTTGGTGCCATGCCACGGGGGAAGCTTCAGCCACCGCCAGTAGGCCTGCCTGACATAGGGCACCATGAAGGTGGGCACAAAGGCCCCTGTTTCGTGGATCTTCTGCTGAATGGCTTTTGACAATTGCTGCCGCTCCCCCTGGTCAAGGCTTGCCCGGTACTGGTCGATGAGAGCGTCAAGTTCTGGATCGTCGGTGTTGGTGATGTTGTTTGTCTGGGGGGTATGGGCGTTGTCCGAATGCCAGGACTGCCAGTAGGATGGGCGCAGGCTGGTGCTCCATCCCATCCATGCCACATCGTGCTTTTTTTCCAGTATTTTTTTAAAGGCCGCCGTGCTGTCAAGTTTCTGGAGCCTCAGCTCAATGCCCGCCTTCCTGGCCTCCTCTTTCAACACCACAAGCCGTGGGGTGTGCTCGTCAAAACCGTACACCACCTCCACGCTGAAACGCCGGCTGTTTTTCTGCCAGATGCCGTCAGTTCCCCTGTGCCACCCGGCGGATTTCATGAACCGGTCAACCTTTGCCAGGTTGAACGTTCTGGCCTTGATGCGGGGATTGGTGTAGTCGCCATATCCCACATAGCCCTGGTCCAGCCGGAAATAATCGTTTCGAAGCACCCTGGATATAACCTTCTCGATGTTCATGCCGTGGGCAAAGGCGTACCGCACCCGTCTGTCGGAAAATATCTGCTTGTCCTGGTTCAGCCACATGCCCGAAGCGGATCGCTGGGTGTCATTGAAAAACCAGATCTTGTTCACATAACCGTTGTTGACAACGGCTGTGTCAGACCGGTTGTACCAGTACTTTGGCATGGTCAGGGAGAAGACATCCACCCGTCCCTTCTTGAAATACTCCCAGAGCATGTTGTAGTCCCGGACAACGGAAAAGAGCACAATATCCACATTGAACCGGTGTTTGAAATACCGAAGATCGGCCCCCCACCACTGATTTTTCCGCTGGAACTTGACATGTTTTCCCTTTTTGTAGTCCGAGATCTGGTAGGGACCGGTGTTTGGAACGATCTTCCAATTGTACTTCTGTACAAAGCTGCTGCTGTTTTTGTCGATATCCCCGTAAAAATGTTCAGGAGTCGGGGCGATACCCACCTTCATGTAAAGATCCGGCTGGGCTTTTGTGCTTTTCACGGCAAGGGTGTGATCATCGTACACCACCACCTCGTCAATTTCCCGGGTGTAGTAGTCGTTGTACCACGGGGCGAGAATCGCCTGGGAGCGCATGAATGTCAGGGTGTAGGCAAAATCCCATGCCGTCACAGGCACACCATCGGACCAGACGGCGTTTTTGTTCAATTTGAAGTACATTGTCTTGTTGTCGTCACCAAAGGCCCAGTGGGTGGCAAGCTCGGGGATGATATTCCCCGTGTTGGGGTGGATATTGATCAACGAGAGCTGGTTGTCCAGAATGGCGCTTCGAAAGCTGCCATTGGAATCCGGCCCCACGGTCCTGAAGGTCATGGGAAAGCTCAGCACCGCCGAACGGAGGATCCCCCCCTTTACCGCATCCTTTGATGCAAATACGGGGTCAGAATGGTTGGTAAGCCACTGAATTGTTTCGGGCAGTTCCCCGGTCGGCTGCCGGTGGGGGACCGGCCCCGGTTCAGCCGTCCCGGGCGGGTTATGTTTTTCCGATAACGCTTCATCACTGTCCGAACAGGCATTGCACAGTCCGGCAAAGAGGATTAAAACACAGCAGAACAGTTTTTTCATTGCATCTCCCAAAACGTTTTTATATGAAACTCGTTTTAACCCGGCCGCTACCAGAGGTTGCCCCCCTCTTCAAGGAACTTTCATGCTGTTTCATTTACCAGTTTTTCCGGAAACGGTAAACCCCAACCTCAACATTGACTAAAAAAACATGACTGGCTCACTTTTCGGGGGCTGCCTCTAATTCAACGTGACTCCGCGTCTACGCCCCTGTCTTTGTTGTGAGCACCCTGCTCATGGGCGGTTATTGAAATCCAGGGTTTGATGGACAATCGGAATTGCTGGTTATGGGAACCGACCCTTGACGGTTGGCAAATAATAGGATAATAATTCAAGAGATCAAGCTTGGGCGCAGCTATAATAACTCAACTTTCGGTGTTGAGTGATTTTTTATATGAAAGTCGTGGTGCGGCGTCAACCGGTCCGGTTTTTACCCTACGCTCATGGAGCCAAGGCTCCTCTTCGAGTCACACAGCCCGTCCATGGGCTGCTCCGAGGTGAGCGGCAGCTCCTTCAGCCTCCATGCTGACCGCTGCCGCTCAAAACCGTACGGGCAAAACCCGGACCGGTTGCCTCTAATTCGACTTTCTCTCTTTGTTGTGAGCACGCTGCTCATGGCCGTTATATGAAAGCCGTCAGCTGTCAGTATTTTTCTTCTGACTACTGATTACTGATTACTCTCAAATCAGGAAGCATTTCCTATGGACATGGCATCTCTTTTTGGTATCGTTGCCGGCATCACCCTGATTGTCAGCGCTATTTTTATGGGCGGGGATATCCACAACTTCATCAATATTCCCGGAATAATGATTGTGGGAGGGGGCACCATTGCCACCACCCTTTTGACATTTCAGTTCAGGGATGTGGCGGCGGCCTTCAAAGCGGCCTATTTTGTTTTTTCCAAGGAAAAAGAGGATTCCAACACTGCCGTGGCAACCATGATCAAGCTCTGCCACATAAGCAGGCAACAGGGACTGCTGGAACTTGGCAAGGTAAAAACCGATTCCGGGTTTCTCAAAAAGGCCTGCGGACTGATCTCCGACGGCTCCTCTGAACAGGTAATCCGGGCGGCCCTGACCACGGAGATCGAGTCGCTGAAGATGAGGCACTTCATTGTCCAGGATGTGTTCAAAAAAATGGGGACCTACTCCCCGGCCTTCGGCATGCTGGGGACCCTTGTGGGACTTGTCCAGATGCTCAGCCAGCTCCAGGACCCTTCCAACATAGGCCCTGCCATGGCAACGGCTCTTTTGACAACCTTTTACGGCTCTTTGATGTCCACTCTTTTTTTTCTGCCCATTGCCGGTAAGCTGAGGGCGAGAACCGTCATGGAGGTTATCAACCTGGAAATCATGATGGAAGGCTCCATCTCGATTTTAGAGAGCAACAATCCCGTAATCATCTATGAAAAACTCTCCTCGTTTATCTCTGCAAAACGGCGCAAGCCCTTAAAAGAGATGACGTCAACGAGACGCCGATGAAACAGAAGCTGATATCAGACTCCCTGGTTTCCAGGGACGATACCACCGAATGGCTGGTCACCTATGCGGACCTCATGACACTGCTGCTGGTCTTTTTTGTCCTGCTCTACTCGCTGAAAGCCTTTGAACAGGAAAAATTCAAATCAGCGATTGAAACCATCAAGGAGCAGATAAACGCCGATGTTGCGTTGACCGGAGTCATGGAACTTATGGAGATCCCCGACTCCCTTGACACCATGATCACCATCGAGGATGTGACAGGTCTTCGCTCCCTGGAAAAATCCATTGTCAAGGATATCAACGAATTTATCCGGAAAAAAAACCAGGCAGACAATATTGCCACATCTGTCCGTGAGAACAAAATCGTGGTAAGAATAAAGGGAAAGGCCCTGTTCAAATCAGGGTCCGCCGATTTAAACCAAACCGCCGTTCCGATTTTCAATGAGATCATGAAAATCATCTTTGACTACCCCCGTTACAAGGTCAACATCAAGGGCCATACAGACAACGTCCCCATCTCCACAGCCAGGTATCCGTCCAACTGGGAATTGTCCGCCATCAGGGCCACCACGGTTTTAAAACACCTGGTTGAGAAGGGAATCGATCCCAAACGCTTGACCGCAACGGGGTATGGAGATATCATGCCACTTGTTCCAAACAATTCCGACAAAAACAGAGCAATAAACAGGAGGGTTGAATTTGTTCTGGAAAAAACAGCAGAAAAACGGTAGTGTACAACTTGAAACAGACAGCGATGATCAGCGCGGATACTACCGACTTCCCGCAGACCTGCAAAGCCGGCTTGAAACGGTTTTTCTGGGAAAAAAAGTCATTCTGTATGACATCAGTGCAGGGGGTATCTCCTTTTACAATCAAGGGTTCACCATCGATGACCAGGACCGAATCGACCTCGATCTCAATCTCTGGGGCATGAAACCAATACCAATGCTCTCTTTGACCGCAAGGATCATCACCATCGACGACAGGAATCTCTGCCACCTGATTTTTCAGGATATCACCCAGGAACAAAAAGAGATCATCCACCAGTATATTCTCCTGCGGCAAAAGATATGGATCAAACGAATCAAGGCGATGAAACAAGATGATTATCCACGTTGACATGGATGCCTTCTTCGCATCTGTCGAACAGAGGGACCACCCGGAACTCAAAGGCCGACCGGTTGTTGTGGGGGGGAATTCCAGGCGCAGCGTCGTTTCCACGGCAAGCTACGAGGCAAGGCAGTTTTCCATCCACTCGGCCATGCCCATGTACCAGGCCCTGGAGAAATGCCCGGACCTCATTGTCATACCAGGGGATAAAAAAAAATACGCCCGGGTTTCCCGGCAGATAATGGCGCTTTTTCACCGGTTCACCCCCCTGGTTGACCCCATCTCCATTGATGAAGCGTTCCTCGACATCACAGGATGCCAACGCATCTTTGGTTCTCCGGAAACCATGGCGGGCCTGATCAAGCAGCGCATCAACGAGGAGCTGTCACTGACCTGCTCCCTGGGGGTGGCTCCGTTACGGTTTCTGGCCAAAATCGCATCGGATATGAACAAACCCGACGGCATCACCATTATCCCCCAGGAAAAGGCCAGGCAATTTGCCCTGGACGTTGCCGTTGAAAAAGTACCCGGGGTGGGCAGCGTTGCCATGAAACAGATGAGACTTCTGGGAATAAGAAAACTCGGCGATATCCTCAGCCTGGACCGGAAGATCATTGCCAACAAATTCGGCAGACTGGGAGAAAAGCTTGTGGCATTTGCCAGCTGCCGGGAGGAGAAACAGGCAGAGACAAAGGAAACCAACCGATCCATCTCCAGCGAAGCGACCCTGGACTGGGACACGTCAGACATGGAAACGATAAAACAGCAGCTCCTGGCCCATTCCCAGACCGTTGGAAGGGAAGTCCGGAAGCAGAAACTCTTTGCCGCAACGGTTTTCATCAAATTCAAATTCAATGATTTTTCCCAGACGACCCGGCAGACACGAGTGGATCCTCCGGTCTGTTCCTCCCGCATGATCTTCCACCACGCCCTTTTACTGGCAGCAAAGACAAAAAAAGAGAAAAAGGTCCGGCTCCTCGGCGTGGGGGTCTCATCCTTTACCAGCCGGAAAGATCCTGTCCAGGCAGATCTGTTTACCCCTAATGACCCAGAACCGGACAAATGGGAAGCCATTGATAAAACCGTGGATGCCATATCCGACAAATTCGGCAGCAGCAGCGTCAAAAAAGCAGGCCTTTTCACCGATACAACAGCCATCAAGCCTTGATAGAAAGTTATTGAGAATTGATGATTCCGAGCAGGGTGCTCACAAAAAAGATAGGGTCGTAGACGCGGAGCCACTCCTGGTAGCACCCTGGTTAAAACGAATTTCTAATAAAGCGGAGGTACAAAATGAGTGACAAGGTACAATACCATGCCATCGTACACGGCAGGGTACAGGGTGTTTTTTTCAGGGCTGAAACGGCAAAGGCTGCCGGAAAATTCAATATCACGGGGTGGGTGCGCAACCTGACCGACGGCAGTGTTGAAGCCGTCATTGAAGGAGAAGAGGAAAATGTACAGCAGATGATCCAATGGATAGAGACAGGACCTCCACTGGCCTCTGTGGCAGATGTCCAATGGGAAAAGAACCTGTCTCCTTCTGGTTTTACGGATTTTAAAATTACAAGATAGCCCTCCAGGCATCCTGCTTGCCCTTTTGCCCGTCTTCTCTGTTGCGACAACAGGCGTCTCATTCGACGGTGCACCTGTTGTCGCACCTTGAATACGAACAAAAGGCCTATACGATATACGTGGATTCCTTTCTTCCAGTCACCCTATGTCATCTGCGATTCTAAAATCCCAGATCTTCGTTTATCAGAACCACTTTCACCCGTTTTTTGGGAAAACTCTTTTCAGTGATGGTCCATGTGTTGCAGATCCGGTCAGGACTGCTGCAGTCATGGCAGAATCCCTTTTCCAGGCACGGGGTCTTTTTATCCAGGTTCATGGCATTGATCGGGGCCGCGTAATCCTTGATCCTCACCATTGCCTCTTCGATATCGCTGCATATCTTGTTTCTTCCCACAAGAATGACAACATGTTTCGGACCAAAGGTGATGCCGCACACCCGGTTTCCTATCATGTCAAGGTTCACAAGCTGCCCCTCTTCTGTCACACCATTTGTTCCGGTGACAAAGAGATCCACCAGCAGTGATTTTCTGCGAAGCTCAATGGAGTCCTCCGGGGAGAGGGATCGATCAAATGTGTTGAGTACCTCAAAATTTTCGTCATCCTTGAGCGCATGAAAAAGGCCGGTGGCGACATAGGTCATGGAGCCCCCCCAGGAAACCGATTTCACGTTGAGGCTTGGCACTATTTCTGATAATACGATATCTTTGGCCTGCTCTGCGCTCTCTGCAATGTACGGATCAAAATTGTTCTTCGCAAGTTTTTCTTTAACTCTTTCAAGCTTCAGATTCCAGTAATTCTCCATGGGATTTTTCATTGGTTCATCCTCCAGGTATTTCATTGTAGACAAGTCATAAAAGTATCAATTCAACGTTCGGTGTTGGATGTTTTTAAAAGATAAATCCGAAAGTTGAGTTATCACTTAAATGTAGCTGATAATGGGGAACAAATGCAATGATTTTTATTTTTTTATTTTTTTTAAAAAAAATATTGACTAAAGGCAATTCCTTTTCTATAGTCGCATATACGATATAAATTATATTCATTGTCCTGTTTTTTTGATCTTTACCCCAAAAATTTAGATGTATCACGGATTAATTCCGACCAAAAAACCGAACTGGTTTCTGCCATGCGATGATCACAAGAGATAAAAGTCATGCGTTTCCCATGGTTTTATCCTGACTTTTCCAGATATAGAGTCATTTTCTGTGTGATCAGAATCGGCAGACAACACCTGTCCGTGGCAGTCAAACAAGTTGCCTGGCTGTATAAGATATAAGAGCTGCTGCCCTGTTTTCCCGGATCGCTGCCTGGGCATACAGACCATTCTGCAGCGCCACAGAATGTGCTGCCCAGATTTGACGACCCTGTTGATAGACACTAGAGCATAACCATCAAACACCAACAGAAGCTGCACTGGCCCGCGAGGACCTCCGCCGAATGGACAGCAAAAAGGAGGTGATAGTCAAACCTTTTATAATGGTCTTTGGTTTTTAACGGATTGAAGCATGTACGTTCAATTCTTAAAAAATAAGATAAGGTTACCCATTTAACACAAGGAGAGATAAATGAGCGAAAGAAAAGTTGAAGAGACCACTGAAGCGCAGATTGCAGTTCACTGGCAGGAAGAGAAATACTACTACCCTTCTTCAAAGTTCATTGGACAGGCAAATGTCACAGACCCGGACATCTACGAACGATTCAGCCTTGACAATTTCCCGGACTGCTACACCGAGTTTGCCGAAATGCTCACCTGGTACAAATACTGGGATGAAGTGCTCGATACCAGCGACGCGCCCTGTTTTAAATGGTTTAAAGGCGGGAAGCTCAATGCCAGCTACAACTGCATCGACCGCCATCTTGAAAAGAACAAAAACAAGACGGCCATCCACTTTGTACCGGAACTGGAAGAGGAAAAGATTGAACATATTACCTACCAGGAACTCTACGTCAGGGTAAATGAGTTTGCCGCGCTGCTCAGGGATTTCGCAGGATTGAAAAGGGGAGACCGGGTCACCATCCACATGCCCATGACAGCAGAGCTTGCCATCACTATGCTGGCCTGCGCCAGAATCGGGGTGATCCACTCCGTGGTGTTCGGCGGGTTTTCAGCCAGTGCCAGTGCCGACAGGATTGTGGATTCCAATTCCAGGGTGCTCATCGCCATGGATGCCTACTCCAGGGCGGGAAAACAGCTCAACCACAAGATCAACACCGATGATGCGGTAAAAATAGCCAAAGAAGGCGGGCAAATTGTTGAAAAGGTGTTGATATGGCAGCGGTATCCTGGCAAGTACTCTTCCGAGACCCCAATGGTCGAGGGCCGGGACTACTTTGTCAATGAAGTTCTCAAGGATTACTACGGCAGCCGTGTAGAACCAGAGCAGATGCTGTCCGAGGATCCTTTGTTTCTCATGTACACCAGCGGCACCACAGGTAAACCCAAGGGATGCCAGCACAGCACGGGGGGGTATCTTTCCTATGTCACGGCCATGTCCAAATACATCCAGGACATCCATCCGGAAGATGTATACTGGTGCATGGCAGACATCGGATGGATCACCGGCCACTCTTTCATCGTGTACGGCCCCCTTGCCCTGTGCGCATCAACGGTGATCTACGAAGGGGTCCCCACCTATCCCGATGCCGGTCGGTCCTGGCGAATCGCCCAGGAGCTTGATGTCAATATTTTCCATACAGCGCCCACAGCCATCAGGGCATTGAGAAAAGTCGGACCGGACGAACCGGCCAAGTACAACTACCATTTCAAACACATGACCACCGTTGGAGAACCCATAGAACCTGAAGTGTGGCGGTGGTACGAATCCGCCGTGGGCAAAGGCGAGGCCATTATTGTGGACACCTGGTGGCAGACGGAAAACGGCGGCTTTCTCTGCAGCACGGTTCCGGGGATAAAGCCCATGAAACCGGGCAGTGCCGGCCCCGGGGTTCCCGGCATCCATCCCGTTATCTACGATGACGAGGGCAACGAGATCACCAAACCTGGCATTGCCGGCAATATCTGCATCCAGAACCCCTGGCCCGGCATGTTCCAGACCATATGGGGAGACAGGGACCGATTTGTTGACACCTATTTCGCCAGGTATTGCAAAAACCCGGAGAGCAAGGACTGGCGTGACTGGCCCTACCTTGCAGGGGATGCTGCGGTAAGGTCGGAGGACGGCTACTACCGGATCCTTGGCAGAATCGATGATGTGATCAATGTCTCCGGCCACCGCCTGGGCACCAAGGAGATCGAATCCGCTGCCCTTGTTGCCGATGAAGTGGCAGAGGCAGCCGTTGTTCCGGTGGCCCATGAAATTAAAGGCAAGGAGCCGGATCTCTACGTATCCCTGAAACCCGGATTTGAGGCATCCGATGACCTTGCCAAAAAGATTTCAGATGTTGTGTGCGACCAGATCGGCAAAATCGCAAAACCGAGAAAAGTGTGGATCGTTCCTGACATGCCCAAGACCCGCTCGGGCAAGATCATGCGCCGGGTTCTGGGTGCCATCTCCAACAAGGGGGATGTGGGCAATGTGATGACCCTTGCCAACCCTGAAATTGTGGAGGAGATCCAGGAGATGGAACGAAACAGCTCATAAGCGTCAACGTTTCTCTTCTCCCCGGCAGAAAAACCGCCGGCATGGTCAGAGCATGATCCTGGCTTCGGCCATGCCGGTTATAAGAAAATTTTGACGAAACCAAAAAAATTTCAATTCATAAGGGAGGTGGTGAGGATGCTCGAATTATTGTCAGAAAAGGGCTGATCGTGAAAAGATCCATCCATATTCACTGAAAAGATGAAAAAGGAGGAAAAATTTTATGGAACAAAAAATCTGGGTTTTCCTGTTTTTGGGTGTATACATTATTTATTGCTTCTGGTGGGGTTTAAAAGGTTTTTTTTCGGAAAAAACAGCTTCAGGATACGGTATTGCAGGCCGTTCCATCCCCTTTATCGCGTTTCTCATGGCAGCAACGGCGGCGTCCTTTTCCGGGTGGACCTTTGTGGGACACCCCGGTTTGATATGGAAGGTGGGACTGGTGTACGCCTATGCATCCTTTTATGTATTGACCATTCCCATTACCGGTGCCTTTTTCTCCAAACGAAACTGGCTCATGGGCAAACGGTACAATTTCATGACACCGGGGGATATGTTTGCCTACTACTACAACAATGAACTGGTCCGATGGCTCACTGTTCTGGCTGCACTTTTATACTCCATTTTTTACTCGGGCATCCAGCTCATCGCCGCTTCCAAGCTCTTCTACTGGGTTGCCGACGTTCCCCCGACATTCGGGCTGATCTTCATGGCGTTCATCGTCTGGTTCTACGTTGTCACCGGCGGTCTCAAGGCCAGTACCTGGGTGGGGGTGCTCCAGTTTATTCTCCTGGTGACGGGTATTTTCCTGCTGGGAGTATTTGTTGTCACCTCGGAGACCATCGGCGGATGGTCAGGCATGTCCGCCTCACTGCAGTCGCTTGACGAAAAATTCATCAAAGTGCCGGGCCTTATCCACTTCGGCATCGGAGGAGGCTGGACGGCGGTGATGATCCTCACCTATATGTTCGCCCTCATGGGCATCCAGTCCTCCCCGGCCTTTATCCTGTGGAACTTCGGCCTCAAAAACCCCAAACCCCTGGCATGGCAGCAGGTTTTCATGTCAACCTTTGTGGTCGGCGTCTGTCTCTTCTTCTTCGCCGCCTTCCAGGGAATGGGTGCCAAGATCCTCGAACTCTCCGGAGAGATGGTCATTGCCAACAGCGGTGATGTTGTGCCCAAGCTGATGACCCATTTTCTGCCCGGTCCCGTTCTCGGCCTTGTCTTTCTCGGGGCCATCGCCGCCATTCACTCCACGGCTGCTCCCTACATCGGAACCGGCGGCACCATCATCCAGAGGGATGTGTGGTGGCGGTACGTCAGAAGCCAGGGGGGATCCCACAGCGAACAGATCTGGACCAACCGCATCATGGCGACGATTTTAACCGTGGCAGCGGTTGTGGTGAGTCTCACCTCCTCGGATGCCATTGTTATGATCGGCGGGTTTGCCACCACCTTTGGCACCATCATGTACCTGATGCTCATCGGCGTTCACTGGGGATTCAAATTTCCCAGCATCGGTGCTGCCCTTGGACTTCTCGTGGGCATTTCAGTCAACCTGCTCACCTACTTTGTCTGGAAATACCCGCTGTCCATGCACACCGCCTTCTGGGGAATCTTTTCGGGTCTTGTTGTGGCCTACGGCTGCCGGGGACTTGGATTTAAAGACACCCAGGAGACCATTGACCGCCAGAAAGAGATCAGGACCTGGCTGGACAGCATTGATGGTCCCAGCGAAAATGGCAAAGTGTGGCGCTCCAGGATGAAGATCATCGTTCCTGTATGGTACTTCATGGCCCTTGGCCCCGGTGTTCTTCTTGGAAACACGGCCTTTACCTTCTGCGGATTCCCGGCAACCTGGGCATGGCAGATCGTCTGGTGGATCGTCGGTATTGTGATGATGTGGGCCCTCTGCTTCAAGGCGGAAATGTCCACCTCCACCGATGAACAGATAAGGCGTGTTGACCAGGAACTGCTCGGAGATGTTACCAAAGAGGCGGATGCCTGATAATTTTAAAAAATAAGGAGGCACAACCATGGCCCAGGAAGACAAATATCTGATCATCGTTGTTATTTTCTCTATTTTACTGACCGCCAGCTTTGGCTGGGGGTGGTGGGGATAATTCCTTTTAAAGGAAATTCGTTAACATTAACAACCGGGAAGGATTCCGGGCAGACTCTGGAATCCTTCCCGCCTGAAAGGAGAGAGGCATGAATAGTCCATGGCTGAAAGTCACTGCACTCTGTTCAGTTATCATGGGAATTGTTCTTTTCTGCATGATTTTTGGAGGGTATTCGAGTTTTTACAGATCCCAGAACAGAATTGAAAATTCCAGGGAGATCCTTGCAAACGCCTGTCAACAAAGGCTCGATCTGCTTCCACAACTATCGGCCACCCTGGCACCAGGGGATTCTTATGACCCCATTATCAAAAATTTGAAACAGGCCGGTAAAACCGCCCAGAACATACTGAACCGGGTGGCCTCCCGGGAAAACCCCCTTGACAAAAGGCTTACCCTGAAACTGGAAGAATCCCAGGACGCGCTGGCAAAAGAGATTGTAACTGTTTTTTCCACCCTTGACCAGACAGACAGACAGCTGCCGGTAATCCGGGAACGGTTTTATACGGCCCAGAACCACCTTTTCATGGCCAAAAGAAAGTACAACGACGAGGTGAACTACTTCAATACCAGGACCAAAGCGTTCCCTGGTGTTTTTATGGCAAAACTGTTCGGGTTTAATAAAATCGACTATTTCATGCTTTCAGAAAACAGCCTGCTCCCCGCTGCCAGCACCTTTGCCGCAAAAAAAAAGGAGAGGAGCAGTTCCAGTGAATCAAGCACCTGACACCCTTCTGGGCCCTGTTAAAATTAGAATTGCTGGAGACCAAGCCCCAACCAGGTAAGGCTCTCCGTTCCATCAGAGCCTGAACTCTTGTTTGCAGTGTTCACAAACACCTGTGGCGGAAAGCTGCCTGCAATGGGCGCACTTGTCCACAAGAAAACGGTCTTTACCCTGGGATTGACCGCAATGGGGGCACTCCCAGTCTTTTTTGTTTGCAAGGATTTTAAAGCAGTAGGGGCACTTGACTGGAAATCGCTTGAAAATCAGGTAAAAAACACCGGCGGCCAGAAAAAACGGGCCGATCAACTTGAACTGGGGGGAAGATGAAAACTGTTCAAAGTCGGCAGACCCTGAGAGGATCACATACACAAGAAATGCGATATTGGTGATGGCAAGAAATTTAAACCGGAAATGAAAAAAAACACTTTTTGGTGGTCCCTCTTCCATGGCGCTTGCTCCTTTTTTCTGGCGGATCGGCTCATTGGTGAAATCAATTCTGGTCAAAACTGGACAATTTTTCACAACCATAGTAGAGTGAACCCCATAAATCAACACTTTTTTGGTATGCCTGCTCATATAACACCCATGCTGCACGCATCACAACCAAGTATGAAAGTCCGGAATCCGGTC
>DATFJZ010000347.1:0-11616 GCA_035268945.1 Desulfobacteraceae bacterium
GCCGGTTCGGGGTTTTGCCCGTAGCGGTTTTGAGCGGCAGCTGTGAGCAAGGATGCTCAAGACAGCTGCCGCTCACCTCGGAGCAGCCCATGGACGGGCTGTGAGAATGAGCGTAGGGCAACATCCCGAATCGGCTGCCGGCGCACCACGACTTTCATATAAAAACCCAATCCTTCCGGTTTGGGATATCATTGATCACCCTTGAACCTGCAGAGGAGATTTTTTTCTCCCTGCAGGTTTTTTTTCTTGACATCCTGGGAACCTTCCTAGAGTATTCGACTGAAGTTGTGATCAAGACCACTAAGGCAGATGTCTGGAATTTGAGTAACAACGAATAAGGAGGGTGTACATGGCTGAATTGACGTCCATCAGGTTTGAAAAGGCCGACAACGTTGCAAAGATCGTCCTTGACCGTCCAAAACACAATGTCCTCGATATTAAAATGATGAACCAGCTGAATTCCGTGCTTACAGAGATAGCAGGGGATGATGACCTGAAATGCGTGGTGATTTCCGGAGAGGGAAAGAGTTTCTGCGCCGGCGTGGAGGTTGCCGACCATAAACCTGAGATGGTTGATGAAATGGTGGCGGTGTTTAACAGGATCTTTGAACTTGTCAACCTCATTGATGTTCCAGTGATTGCAGCGGTGAAGGGGGCCTGCCTCGGCGGCGGCATGGAGGTTGCCATTGCCTGTGATATTATTGTTGCTGCGGACAATGCTGTTTTCGGCCAGCCCGAGGTGAAGCTCGGTTTTTTTCCCCCCTATGCCGCCCTGCGTCTTCCCGAGCTTGTGGGCACGGCCAAGGCCATCGAGATCTGCACCACGGGCAGGAGCTATCCGGCAGAGGATGCAAAAGCCATGGGCTTTGTATCCACCACTGCTCCCCTGGAGCAATTCCAGGAGGCCGTTGACAAAACCGTCAGTGAAATCACCATGGCAAGCCCCCTGATTCTGAAGCTGAACAAACGGGCCGTAAAACTTCACCGTGGGACGGGATTCTCCCAGGGCGTTGATCTGGTGAGCAACTATTTCCTCAACACCATGATGAAAACCGAAGATACCCTTGAGGGGATAAAGAGCTTTGAGGAGAAACGCAGGCCTTCCTGGAAAAACCGCTGAATAGATGGAGAGGCCACCCGGCTCATTCCACGGAGAGCCGTCCGCTGAGGCTGGTATCCGGATGGGGAAGGCTTGCATTGCTGCACGTTTGTCGGGCGCCTGCTTATCCCCGGTCACTTTTCCAGAGACTGCTGAACCTTTGGGGCCCTGGGGCCAACGGAATCGGCCGAAGTGATGATCAAGTTCAAAAAGCCTGATTCTGATGGATAATCAGCATTGCAGGTTTTTTTATTGAATAATAAATGAATGAATGGTATCAATTTATTAACCATTAACGTCTTCATTGCCGTTCATTAATGAATGGTTATTGCCGCAGAATTCAAAGGTGTTGGGGTAACCACCCGGGATGCCTGCTTTTTTAGTTGTTTCTGTGATCAGCAATCGAAGATGGTATTACGTCATTTAGGTTGAAATGCCGCGGGAGGTATATGCCGTTGCCTGTGGTGTTTCATGGAACTTTAACTGCATTTTTAGAGGAGAATCCCATGAAAAAAAGTTTAATTGTTGCGCTTTTATTTGTTTTTGCCCTGTCCGCTCAGTTCGTTTATGCCGGCGACAAAATCCGGCTGGGAACCGAAGGTGCCTATCCTCCGTTTAATTATATAGACAGCAGCGGTGAGCTCCAGGGGTTTGATGTTGATATTGCCAAGGCCCTTTGTGAAGCCGCCGGTGTGGACTATGAGTTTGTCGTCCAGGACTGGGACGGCATTATCCCCGGTCTTATAGCCAAAAAGTATGACTGCATCATCGCATCCATGTCCATTACTGCCGAGCGGGAGAAAAAGGTCGACTTTACCAACAAGTACTACCAGACACCAGTACGGCTGGTTGCCAGCAAGGATAACAAGGTGGATCTTTTCCTCAACGGTATCAAAGGGAAAAAGATCGGTGTGCAGCGGGGAACCGTTGGTGCCAATCTTGCCAGGGCAAAATTTGGTGATGTTGCCACGATAAAAGCCTATGCCACCCAGGAAGAGGCAAACATGGATCTGGCATCGGGCAGGCTGGATCTGGCCTGTGCCGACTCTGTGATTCTCCAGACGGGTTTTCTCGATACGGAAGAAGGCGAGGATTTTACCTTTGTCGGTCCCAATTTCACCGATGAGAAACACCTGGGCAAGGGGATAGGCATTGCTGTCAGGGAAGGGGACACGGAGCTTGTCGAAATGTTCAACAAGGCCATTAAAACCATCCGTGACAATGGTGTTTACAAGAAAATCAACAACAAATACTTTGATTTTGATGTGTACGGAGCTGAATAGAAACGTTTTTCCAGGGGGGAGACTGTTTTGGGTGAATCGAGGAAAATTGCTGTAAAAGCTGAAGATATTTATAAGAGCTTTGGCAGTATCGATGTTTTGAAAGGGATATCCCTTGAGGCCCGTGAAGGTGACGTGATCTCCCTCATCGGTTCTTCAGGGTCTGGCAAGAGTACTTTTCTGCGGTGCATCAACCTGCTGGAAGCCCCAACAAGCGGTAATATTTACGTTGATGATGAGCTGATCCAATTGACTAAAAACAGGAAAGGTCAGGTGGTTCCTGGAAACCGGAAGCAGGTGGACAGGATAAGGACAAAGCTTTCAATGGTGTTTCAGCATTTTAACCTCTGGTCACACATGACGGTTCTGGAAAACGTCGTGGAAGCCCCCGTGCATGTATTAAAAAAGGGCAAACGAGAGGCCAGGGAGCATGCCATGGCGCTTCTTGAAAAAGTGGGTATCGGTGACAGGGCAGACCACTTTCCCGCACAGCTTTCCGGTGGGCAGCAGCAGCGGGCCGCCATTGCCAGGGCCCTTGCCATGGAACCTGAAGTGCTTCTCTTTGACGAGCCGACCTCTGCTCTGGACCCGGAACTTGTCGGAGAGGTGCTCCAGGTGATGAAGGATCTGGTCAAGGAGGGGCGTACCATGATCATGGCAACCCATGAGATGGGGTTTGCACGGGAGGTGTCGTCCCACATTGTGTTTCTTGACCAGGGGGTGATTGAAGCAGAAGGGAATCCGGAGTACATGTTCGGCGCCCCCGATTCCAAGCGGTGCAGGGCATTCCTCTCCAAGCTGTTTTAACGTTTTTTGTTGGAGCAGGCCACTCCAGGGCCGGCGGCAGGGCATTTCACCTGCCGCCGGCCCATCAGACAAAGGAATTTTTTAAAGTGATCGAATTTTTAGATCTTGAGGGGTACGGAATGCTGCTCCTGAAAGGAGCCAGGCTGACCTTGGCGGTGGGAGTGGTTTCAATGGTCATCGCCCTTTTTCTTGGCCTTGTTGCAGCGCTTTGCAAGCTGTCGAGATTTAAACTGCTGTCGGTTTCAGCGGAACTATACACCACGGTAATACGGGGAGTGCCTGAGCTGGTTCTGATTCTGCTGGTTTATTACGGCGGACCTACGGTTGTTCAGGATGTGGCCGCCCTTTGGGGCAAAGATCTGTACGTCGATTTGAATCCCTTTTTTGCCGGCAGTGTTACCATCGGGTTTATCTACGGGGCCTTTGCCACCGAGGTCTACCGGGGGGCGTTCCTCGCCGTGCCCAAGGGAGAGCTGGAGGCCGGCCGGGCATGCGGCATGAGTCCCTGGCTGACCTTCCGGCGGATTCATCTTCCCCAGATGTGGCGGTTTGCCATTCCCGGCCTTGGCAATGTCTGGATGGTTCTGATCAAGGCAACAGCGCTGATATCCATTATCCAGCTTCCAGAGCTGATGAGAAGTGCCGATGTTGCGGCCAGGTCCATACGAAAACCGTTTTCCTGTTTTTTTATTGCCTCACTGCTCTACCTTGGCATAACGATTCTGTCCCTTGTTTTTCAGCAATGGGCCGAAAAAAGAGCTGACCGCGGTGTAAGAAGGGAATAGATCTGATTATGGATATAGATGTGATACTTGATACCCTGCCCAAGTTCTGGGACGGGGCCGTGATTACCATAGAGATGACCGCCATCAGTGTTACCATTGGTTTTTTCCTTGCCATTCTCGTGGCCGTGATGCGAACATCAAAGAGTCCGCTTCTCTGGATGCCTTCCTACGGGTTTACCTTTTATTTCCGGGGGACGCCTCTGCTGGTGCAGCTCTTTCTCATCTACTACGGCAGCGGGCAGTTCCAGGAGTTTCTTTCCAATGTGGGGCTGTGGACCTTTTTTAAAGAGGCGTGGTTCTGCGCACTGCTCACCCTCACCCTGAACACCACAGCCTACTCGGCAGAGATCTTCCGGGGCGGCATCCAGGGGGTTACCTTCGGTGAAATCGAGGCGGGCAGGGCCTATGGCATGTCAGGGGTGAAGCTTTACCGGCGCATCATCATTCCCTCCGCCCTGCGCATTGCATGGCCGGCCTATACCAATGAAGTGGTGTTCCTGCTCCAGGCCACCTCCCTGGTTTCCATCATCACCCTCATGGATTTGACAGGGGTCGCCCGGGTGGCATCGGCCAGGACCTTTGCCTTTTACGAGCTGTTTTTGACCGTTGCACTGATCTATCTTGTGCTGGTGTATGTGATTATTTTTGTTTTCAAACGTATCGAAAGACGGATCAACGCCCACCTCAGCAGCAATGCTGCCTGATTGCGAGGCGGCACCCCCTGGGTCAGCATCACCTCTTTTTCGGCTTACCACAGCTGACCCGGGTTCATGGAGCTTGACCTCATGGATCAGGTATACTACAATTTCCATTGTGATGGTCAGGTTTCGATTTTTTTAAAAAACAATGTGAAACACGCGATGCCCCGTCAGTCAACACAGGTGTGTCTTTGCACCGTGGTGCCGGAGACGTCTCTTGGAGCTGTGAATTTCTGTTCATGGGCTGCCTGCTCTCCGACCTGGTTTGACATCGACAACCCTGACGCCGTTGTGACCACGCTGGTCATGGGTGTTTCAAAAAATAAAGCAGCCCTTTCACCGGTGGTTACCGGTGGGTAAAGAACGTTAAATGAGGTAATAGTGCAATGTCCCTGGCAGGCAAGAGAAAACAGACACGGCAGATCCGTGTCGGTAATGTGAACGTCGGTGGTGGGGCCCCTGTGGCCGTGCAGTCCATGACCAACACCTATACCCAGGATGTTTCTGCCACGGTGGCCCAGATCCGGGCCCTGACCGATGCGGGGTGTGAGATTGTCCGGGTGGCGGTTCCGGACATGGAGGCGGCCCGTGCCGTTGAAGCGATCAAGGCACAGATTGACATCCCCCTCATTGCAGACATCCACTTTGATTACAGGCTTGCCATTGCCGCTTGCCGGGCCGGTGCTGACGGTCTTCGGATCAACCCCGGCAATATTGGCGAAGCCGGAAAGATCCGGGCGGTGGTGGATTGTGCCAAAAGCAGCGGAGTGCCCATCCGCATCGGTGTCAATGCAGGTTCCCTTGAAAAGGACATTGCCGAAACCATGGGAGCCACGGCAGAAGCCATGGTGGAAAGCGCTCTTCGCAATATTACTATTTTACACGATCTGGATTTTCATGATATAAAAATCTCCCTCAAGGCATCGGATGTTTCCCGGACCGTTGAGGCCTACCGCTTGATGGCTTCAAAAACCGATGTGCCCCTCCATGTTGGGGTGACCGAGGCCGGAGGGCTCTATGCCGGGATCACAAAATCCGCCATCGGCATTGGCATGCTCCTGGCCGAGGGTATTGGGGATACCATCAGGGTTTCGCTGACAAGGGATCCTGTGGAGGAGATCCGCACCGCCTGGGAGATCCTCAGGGCCCTTGATATCCGCAAACGAGGGCCTGAAATCATCTCCTGCCCCACCTGCGGAAGGTGCCGCATCGATCTGTTTAAAATTGCCGAAGATGTGGAAAAGGCTTTGATTAAATCCTCCAAAACCATTAAAGTTGCCATTATGGGGTGTGTTGTCAACGGTCCGGGGGAGGCAAAGGAGGCCGACCTCGGTATTGCCGGGGGGGACGGCACCGGGGTGTTGTTTAAAAAGGGAAAAATTGTAAAAAAATGTAAGCAGGAGATGCTCGTGGATGTGCTGCTTGACGAAATAGATCAAATGAAAGGAGAGTAAATGGGGAAACAGGCTAAAAATGCAATCTCGCCATCCAGGGCAGAAGATTACCCGATGTGGTACCAGGAGGTTGTCAGAGAGTCTCAGATGGCGGAAAATTCGCCTGTAAGGGGCTGTATGGTAATAAAACCCTGGGGGTATGCCCTGTGGGAAAACATGGTCGCCGCCATGGACGAGATGTTCAAGGAAACAGGGGTGAAGAACGCCTATTTTCCACTCTTTATCCCGTTAAGCTACCTTGAAAAAGAGGCCGAGCATGTGGAGGGGTTTGCCAAGGAGTGTGCCGTTGTTACCCATCACCGGCTTGAGTCCGGTGAGGATGGGGGACTTGTGCCGGCGGGCAAGCTGACGGAGCCCCTTGTGGTCCGTCCCACCTCGGAAACCATCATCGGGGAATCCATGGCCAAATGGACCACCAGCTACCGGGATCTGCCGATCCTGCTCAACCAGTGGGCCAACGTGGTGCGGTGGGAGATGCGGACCAGGATCTTTCTGCGGACCAGCGAATTCCTCTGGCAGGAGGGGCATACGGCCCATGCCACCGAAGAAGAGGCCCGGGAGAGAACCATGCGGATGCTGGACGTGTACACCGAATTCGTGGAAACCTGTCTTGCCATGCCGGTGGTCCGGGGAAGGAAGACCGCCTCGGAACGATTCCCCGGGGCCGTTGACACCATCTGCATTGAGGCCATGATGCAGGATAGAAAAGCCCTCCAGGCGGGAACCTCCCATTTTCTCGGCCAAAATTTTGCCAAAAGCTCCCATATCACCTTCCAGAACGCCGACAAGCAGGAGGAATATGCCTGGACAACGTCCTGGGGGACCTCCACCCGGATGATCGGCGGTATGATCATGACCCACGGGGATGACGACGGTGTTATCATGCCTCCGAGGGTTGCTCCGGCCCATGTGGTGCTGCTTCCCATTATCCGGAAAGAGGAGGATCGGCGGAAAATCATGGACTACACCAACGGCATTGCCGATCTGCTGAGGGGCAAACGGTACCACGGCAGGAAGATCGTTGTGGAGATCGACGATCGGGACATCGGCGGGGCGCGGAACTGGGAATGGGTCAAGAAGGGCATTCCTGTCAGGGCCGAGATCGGTCCAAGGGACATGGCAAATGATTCGGTGTTTGTTGCCCGGAGGGACATGGGAACAAAGGAGAAAAAGGGGGTTCAGCGGGAAGCGTTCATCAACACCATTGAAGCTCTGCTGGATGATATCCAGGCCAACCTCTTTGACCGGGCCAAACGCTTTCAAAAGGCCAACACCCATGAGATCGACGAGGCCGGGGCTTTTTATGATTTTTACCGGGAAGAAGGGGCCGGGGGATTTGTCATGGCCCACTGGTGCGGTTCTGATACCTGCGAGGCAACGATAAAACAGGACCTTGCCGTCACCATCCGCTGCATCCCCTTTGACAGCCGGACAGAGCAGGGGAAATGTATCTGCTGCAACAAACCGAGCAGCAGACGGGTGCTTTACTCCAAGGCTTACTAAATGGATAATCCTGGCAGATGATACGAATTACCGACATACTTGACAAGATCACCGAGAACAACCCCGAGGCGGATCTGGACCTCATTGACCGGGCCTATATCTATTCGGCCAGGGTCCATGCCGGCCAGACGCGCCTGTCGGGAGAGCCTTATCTGTCCCACCCCCTAGAGGTTGCCGATATCCTTGCCGCCATGAAACTGGACGTTGAGAGTGTGGCCGCGGCCCTGCTCCACGATGTGATCGAGGATACCCATGCGACGAAAGAGGATATCGAGGAGATGTTCGGGCCGGGGGTGGCCCACATCGTCTCCGGGGTTACCAAGATATCCAAGCTTACCTTTTCCACCAAGGTGGCCCAGCAGGCCGAGAGCTTGAGGAAGATGATCCTTGCCATGGCCGATGATATCCGGGTGGTGCTGATAAAGCTTGCCGACAGGCTCCACAACATGCGGACCCTGAAGTACCACAAGAACCCTGAAAAACAGAAGAGCATCGCCCAGGAAACCCTGGACATCTACACCCCCATTGCCGCCCGCCTGGGAATTTTCTGGATCAAGCAGGAGCTGGAAGAGGTCGCCTTTTTCTATACCATGCCCGAGGCCTACCAGGAGATCGATGCCCTGGTCAACCGGAAAAAAGAGGAGAAGGAGAACTACATCGCCTTTGTCAAGGACGAGCTATCCAAAAAGATGGAAGGCGCCGGCATCAATGCCGAGATCAAGGGGCGGTACAAGCAGCATTACAGCATCTACCAGAAAATGGTCTCCCAGAACCTTGACTTTAACCAGGTGTACGACATCATCGCCTTTCGGATCATCCTGGAGAGCGAGCCCAAATGCTACGAGGCCATGGGACTGGTTCATTCCCTGTGGAAGCCCATCTATTACAAGTTCAAGGATTACATCGGGGTTCCCAAGCCCAACATGTACCAGTCCCTCCACACAACGGTGATCGGCCCCTACGGGGAGCGCGTGGAAATCCAGCTGAGAACCAGGGAGATGGACCAGATTGCCGAATCGGGAATTGCGGCCCACTGGAGTTACAAGGAGGGGGGCGATTTTGATGAAAAAACCGGCCAGGCCTTTGCCTGGATTCGCAATCTTGTGGAAAACCAGGAAGAGTCCAGTGATCCCGACGAGTTCCTGGAAAATGTACGGATCGATCTCTACCCCGGGGAGATCTACCTCTTTACCCCCCAGGGGGACATCAAGACCCTTCCCAAGGGAGCCACACCGGTGGATTTTGCCTATGCCATCCACACCGAGGTCGGGGACAAGTGTACCGGGGCCAAGGTGAATGGCAGGCTTGTTCCCCTTACCCATCAGCTTACCACGGGGAACACCGTGGAAATCAGGACAACCAAGGGCCACACCCCAAGCCCTGACTGGCTCAATTTTGTCAAGACCGTCAAGGCCAGGACAAAGATCCGGCACTTCATCAAGACACGGGAGAAGGAGAGGAGCTTAAGCCTTGGCAGGGAGATGTGTGAAAAGCTGTTTCGGAAAAAGAACCAGAACTTCAAGGCCCTGGTCAATTCCGGGGAGATCGAAAAGGCCGCCAGGGCCTTTGGGTTCAAGACCGTGGACGATGTCATCGCCCATGTGGGGTTTGGCAAGATAACGCCGCTGCAGGTCTTTCACAAGGCCCTTCCGGAGTTTGCCAGCGAGGAAAAAGAGAAGGAGACCATCCTTGACAGGCTTACCAAGGTAAAACCCAAGAAAGGGGCGGCCAGTACCGGGATTGTCGTCAAGGGGATGGACGATCTGCTGGTGCGGTTTTCAAAATGCTGCAATCCCCTTCCAGGGGACCCCATCACCGGTTATATCACCCAGGGCCAGGGGGTTGCCATCCACAGGAAAAACTGTGTCAACGCATTGAAGCTGAGCCCTGAAAGAAAGATCGATGTTCAGTGGAGCGAGGAATTTAAAGAGTCATACCCTGCAAAGATCCGTGTTCATTCCAGTGACAGGTTCGGTCTTCTGGCTGATGTGACGTCAACCATCAGCAAGAGCGGGGCAAATATCATGAATGCCCAGGTGGAAACAACCGAATACGGCACCATCCAATCCTATTTTACCCTTTCCATTGAGAGCAGCGACAAGCTGCGAAAGCTCATGACAGAAGTGAAAAAGGTAAACCAGGTAAAGGATGTGAAACGTATCCTTACAAGCAGTTAGGGAACTTCCACCCATCAGGCCTGCCAATTCTGCCCGTCTTCTACGTTGGGACAACAGGCACATAGTTGAAATATGCGCCCATTGCCGCAACGCAGAAAGCAGGTACAAAGATCCGTTGCAGTTGCATGGGTATATTTTATTGTTCGATGGCCCTAGGGCGCTTTTACCACATTGCCGGCCTTGATGCAGCTGGTGCAGACATCGATTTTCTTTACCTGGCCTTCATGCAGGGCACGTACCCTCTGAAGGTTGGGGTTGAACCTGCGTTTGGTCACATTGTGTGCATGGCTGACATTGTTTCCAACCATGGGTTTCTTTCCGCATAATTTACATTCCCTGGACATATTTTTTTCTCCTTAAACCTTGTTATATGAAAGCCGTCAGCTATCACAGCCGTCAGTACTCAGTTATCAGCTTCCAGTAGGCAATTTTAATTTCCCCCTGCTGGTTGCTGATGGCTTTCAAATTTCGTTTTGGCCGATTGGATGACCATATGGACCGGCCCATACGCCGATTATATTTTAAAACATCGATTTATACATCAAACCGCAGCAATTGTAAAGGAATTTCAGCCCTGTTCCGCAATCCCAATTATCCATCCTGCCTGCCCTTTGCCCGCTATTTTTTTTCTATTTTCTTTTTACACACGGGAATTTTCTTTAAGGCCTGTTTCCCTTCCTCGGTGTCCGGGTAGTGGGCAAAGAGGTACTCAAAACGCTTGAGGGCTGCCCGGTATTCTTCCTTTTTCAGGTAGAAGTCTGCCACGTAGAGCTCATGACCTGCCAGGCTGGCGATGCATTTTTCTATTTTATCCCCGGTTTTTACGGCATAGGGGCTCTCCGGATACTGTTCTTTCAGGCGGTTGAACTGTGCCATGCTTTTTTTAGTGGATTCCTGATCCCTGTCCACGGTGTCGATTCTGTTGTACCAACACATTCCTCTTCGGTAGATGACATAGGGGATCGCCTCGTTCCTGGGGTGGAGCTTTTCAAACTCCCTGTAGGCAAAGATCGCCTCTGCATACTCCTCCCTTTCATAGTGGGCATCGGCAATCTTCAACTCCGCCAGGATGGCATACCTGCTGAAGGGGTACCAGTCTTTCAGGGTGGTAAACGACTCGATGGCCTGGTGGTAGTCCTCGTCCATGAAGGCTTTTGATCCTTCAGATGCAAGGGTTTCTGCGCTTTTTTCCATTTCATGGGGGGGATTGAACCACGAGCAGCCTGAAAGAGCCGACAAAAACAGGGCCGCAATGGCAAAACTATAGATACGTTTCATGGTAACCAATTCATTTTTTACAATTTTTAATTATGACAGAATCCTTGCCTTGAAACCAGACAAAAATCCTGGGTTAGCCTGGTGTCTTTCAAAATTTTTACGCCCCTTATGACGGATCACCGGATCAGAGGTTTTCAATGAAGTGTTCCGCCGACAGGGCCGCAATGGCGCCGTCCCCCACTGCCGTGGAGATCTGCCGCAGGGGTGTGGTCCGCACATCACCGGCGGCAAAAACCCCCGGTACCGAAGTGGCCATGTGCTGGTCGGCGATGACAAACCCGCCCTGGTCAAGCTCTACCGAATCATTGACAAAGGCCGTGTTGGGAGTGATGCCGATCCAGATAAAGCAGCCGTTGGCCTTGATGGATTGCTCTTCACCGGTCTTTACATTCTTCACCTGGACATTTTCGATGCCAAAGAGACCGTCCATGCCTGTGACCACGGAATCCCAGACAAACTCGATCTTCTCGTTGTCAACGGCCCGTTCCCTGAGGATCTTTGCCGCCCGGAGTTCATCCCTGCGGTGAACCAGGTA
>DATFJZ010000348.1:0-3660 GCA_035268945.1 Desulfobacteraceae bacterium
AGCGATGTGATCCACAGGAACAACCTGGTCACCACAATCACCTGTGAATGATGAGCAACAACAACTGGCCCTGGTCACAGAACGGCGGATCTGGCCGAAATGCTGATCAAGACCCAAAAAAACCATCCGGAAGTGTATGACCATGACAACAGAAAAGACGATCATTGCCATTGCCGAACAGGCAAAAGAGGCTTCAAGGAAAATCGCTGCTGCAGACAGTGAACAGAAAAACCGCGCCCTGGCTCTTATTGCAGAAAAGCTGAAACGCTCTGAGGAAACGATCAAGGCGGAGAACAGAAAAGATCTGGAGCTTGCCCGGGAAAAAGGCATGGCGCCTGCCATGGTTGACCGGCTGAAGATAACCGATGCCACAATGGCAGGGATGATCAAGGGACTTGAAGCGGTTGCCGCCCTGCCCGATCCGGTGGGTGAGGTGACAAACACCGAAACAAGACCCAACGGCCTCATGGTCTCCAGGGTTCGAATTCCCCTGGGGGTCATTGCCATGATCTATGAATCACGGCCCAATGTCACCGTGGATGCAGCAGCCCTCTGTCTCAAGGCGGGAAATTGCGCCATTCTGCGGGGCGGTTCCGAAGCCTTTCACTCGAACATGGTCCTGGCCGGGATTATCAGCAGCGCCCTTGACGAATCAAACCTGCCCGAAGAAACGGTGCAGGTAATCCCCACAAGGGAGCGGGACGCCGTCAATGTGCTTCTGAAGCAGGATGAGCTCATCGATCTTGTGATTCCCAGGGGCGGAGAGCCCCTGATCCAGTTTGTGGTGGAAAATTCCTCCATTCCTGTGCTGAAACACTACAAAGGGGTGTGCCACGTTTATGTGGACAGAAGCTGCGACATGGATCAGGCCGCAAAGATCTGCCTCAACGCCAAGACCCATCGCCCCGGCGTGTGCAATGCCATGGAAACCCTGCTGGTCCATGAAGCGACGGCGGCACGGTTTCTGCCAAACATGGTCAGCCGGTTCCAGGCAGAGAAGGTCGAGATCCGGGGGTGTGAAAAAACGACTGACCTGGTTCCCGGTGCAAAGAGGGCAGACCAGAACGACTGGCATGCGGAATACCTGGATCTTGTCCTGTCGGTGAAAGTCGTTGCCACCATGGAAGAGGCAATGGATCACATTGCCCGGTACGGGTCCAGCCACACCGATGTCATCGTCACAGACGACTACCAGCGGGCCAATGTGTTTGTTAAAAACGTCGCTTCCTCCATGGTCGGGGTCAATGTTTCCACCCGGTTCAACGACGGCGGAGAACTGGGGCTTGGCGCCGAAATCGGCATCAGCACCTCAAAACTCCACGCCTTTGGTCCCATGGGCCTTGAAGAGCTCACCACGAGGAAATTCGTCGTCCTTGGCAGGGGGCAGACAAGACATTAGTGCTTCGTCAAATCAAAAAAATCGGGGTACTCCCACTATAGGGGAAGCCTGAAATCAAGCAATGACAAAACACTGGCGCAAAAGCAAGGGAAGATGAACAGAGGTTTATTCGGCGGAACATTCAACCCGGTGCACAGGGGTCACATCCATGTGATCCGGTACGTCAAAGAGCTGTTCGCCCTGGATACTGTCTATCTCGTTCCCTGTGCCACCCCTCCCCACAAGGAAGACACCAACCTTGCCCCTGCCCGTATCCGCCTTGAAATGGTGGAAAATGCTGTAAAAGACCTGCCCGGACTTGTCCCATCGGACATTGAGATCAAACGCAAGGGAAAATCCTACACCATTGACACGATCAACCAGCTGAAAGAAAACTTCGGCAACGAGGACCGGCTGTTCCTTATCATGGGATCTGATGCCTTTCTTGACATCAGGTCCTGGAAAAACAGCCGGGAAATTTTTTCAAAGACCCCTGTCATCGTTATGCTCCGGGCAGGAGAGAAGAGAAAAGTAAAGAGTCTTGAATCGTTTATCAAAGAGGTGATATCCGGGGATTACAGGTATGAAAAGAGAACAGGCAGGTTTGTGCACCCCCTGCTGGAACCGGTTCATGTCTGCAGCGTACCCGAAATAGATATCTCATCCACCCAGATAAGAAACCGTATAAAACAGAACATGCCAACAGCATCCATGCTTTCCGATTCTGTGGAAAAAATAATCAGACAAAAAGGACTGTATATATGACAGATCATTCTGGTTCCATTGAGAAAATTGAGCCGTACATTCAAACAGCAAAGGCAAGAAAGGCGGAAAACATCACTGCCATTGATGTGGCAGGGCTAACCTCCTACACCGATATCATCATCATCATCACGGGGACTTCCGCCCGCCAGGTGACATCCATTGCAGAGCACATCCACTCCACCATGAAAAAACAGGGAAAACAGCCCATGGGCTTTGAGGGAATCAAGGAAGGACACTGGGCCCTGCTGGACTTCGGGGATGTCATTATCCATGTTTTTGATGAAGAGACGAGAAATCTCTATGATATTGAGGGAATGTGGAGTGATGCCCCGACCATCGATCTTTCCCGCTTTTCCGGCGGCAGTTAATCCGAGAAGGAGGCACCATGACCGTGAACAGCCAGAAAGTGGATGCCCTTGTCATCCTGGACGGATGGGGGATAAACCCCGACAAGAGGGGAAATGCTCCGGCCTCGGCCAACACCCCTTTTCTCGACGCCCTGGAGCAACAATACCCCTTATGCAGCATCTCCTGCTCGGGAAAGGACGCAGGACTTCCCCGGGGGATCATGGGCAACTCCGAGGTGGGGCACATGAACATGGGAGCGGGAAGAAGGGTGCTCCAGAATCTCGTAAAAATCGACACGGCCATTGACGACGGCTCTTTTTTTCGCAACAGAAAGATCGCCTCTGTCATGGAAAAGACAACGGCCAGGAAAGCAGCACTGCACCTTGTGGGCCTGGTTTCCGACGGCGGGGTTCACAGCCACATGACCCACCTGTTTGCCCTGGTTGACATGGCCTTGGAAAAAGGGGTTGAGCAGGTCAACATCCACTGCATCCTGGACGGCAGGGACACCCCGCCCAAAAGCGGTGCCGGGTATGTGGCTCAGCTTGAAAACTTCCTGGAAACAAGACCCAGGGCACGCATTGCATCACTTTGCGGCCGCTACTATGCCATGGACAGGGACAACCGGTGGGAGAGGGTTGAAAAGGCCTACGATCTGTACACCAGGGGCCGGGGAACCCTTTCCGAAGATCCTGTCAGAGCCGTTGAAAAAGGGTATGAAAAGGGAGAGACCGATGAGTTTCTCACCCCTGTGGCAATAGTCTCACCCCATGGGAGTGGCCCCCACAATATTGACAACGGCACCCGGCATATCAGGGAGGGGGACAGCCTGATCTTTTTCAATTTCCGGGCCGACAGGGCGCGGCAGATCACCCGGGCATTGACGGAAAAGAATTTTTCCCACTTTACCCGACAATGCTTTCCCCGTATCGCTGATTACCTCTGCATGACCCTGTACGACAAATCCTTTGACCTGCCCGTGGCCTTTGGTCCCCAGCACCTGGAAAATATCCTCGGCCAGGTGATCAGTCAACAGAACATGCCCCAGATTCGCATCGCAGAAACGGAAAAATACGCCCATGTCACCTATTTTTTCAATGGGGGAGAAGAAACCGTCTTCCCCGGCGAAGAGCGGGTGTTGATTCCGTCGCCCAACGATGTGGCAACCT
>DATFJZ010000349.1:0-5963 GCA_035268945.1 Desulfobacteraceae bacterium
CGCTACCCCTGCCTGAAACGGGTCTGCTTCCTCGGCCAGGAGAAACACCGGGGCATGTACTCGATTCCCGAGATCCGCGCCTTGAGCAGCCTGGTCTCCGACGGGACCTACCGGGCACGGCAGGATGAGCTGGATTGCCACGATGTGGTCAACATGCAGTACACCTCGGGCACCACGGGCTTTCCCAAGGGGGTGATGCTCACCCACTTCAACATCGGCAACAACGGGTTCTGGATCGGAGAGAACCAGCGGCTCAGCGAAAAGGACCGGCTCTGTCTTCCCGTTCCCCTGTTCCACTGTTTCGGGTGCGTCCTCGGAGTCCTTGCCGCCGTCACCCACGGCACCGGCATGGTGATCCTCGAGGGATTTGATCCCCTGCTCATCATGGCATCGGTGGAGCAGGAGAAGTGCACGGCCCTCTACGGCGTGCCCACCATGTTCATTGCCGTGCTGGACCACCCCATGTTCGAAAAATTTGATTTTTCCACCCTGCGCACCGGCATCATGGCCGGTTCCAACTGCCCTGTCCAGGTGATGGAGCAGGTGATAGATAAGATGAACATGACCGACATCACCATCTGCTATGGTCTTACCGAGGCTTCCCCTGTGATGACCTACACCCGCATCGACGACGATATCCGCCACAGGGTGGAAACCGTTGGCCAGGCCCTTCCCAACATCGAGGTCAAGGTGATCGATACCGACACCGGGGAGACCGTGGGGCCCAACGTCCAGGGTGAGGTGTGCTGCCGGGGGTACAACGTGATGAAGGGGTACTACAACAACCCCCTTGCCACCAGCGAGACCATTGACCAGGATGGCTGGCTTCACTCGGGGGATCTGGGGATCATGGACGAAGACGGGTATCTCTCCATCACCGGCCGGCACAAGGACATGATCATCCGGGGCGGTGAAAACATCTACCCTCGGGAGATCGAGGAGTTCCTCTACAAGCTGGACGGGATAAAGGATGTCCAGGTGGCCGCCGTGCCCAGCGAGAAGTACGGGGAAGAGGTGGGGGCCTTTATCGTGCTCAGGGAGGGCGCAACCCTTGAGCCAAGCGATGTCAGGGATTTCTGCCGGGGCAGCATCAGCCGGTACAAGATTCCAAAGTATGTCACCTTTGTCGATGACTACCCCATGACGGCCAGCGGCAAGATCCAGAAGTTCAAGCTCAGCGAGCTGGCCACCAGCATCTGGCCGGAGAGGGCGTAACCCCAACAGGGTTCTGAAAAGACCGGTGCGTCTGGTTCCTCCGGTCTTCTTTGCGGAACGGGTAGATCCCCGGGATCGGCTATCGTTCCATCAAATGGGCCACGGCCTTTTCAAGGCCGTCAAGGGAAAGCTCGAACATGGGAAATATCTGGGCGATGGCGATGATGGACCGGGTATACCCCCACATGGACTCGGACACCGGGTTGAGCCACACCGTGTGATTAAAGGTATCGGTGATCTCCTTGAGCCGATCGATGCTGGGCTTGCCGCTTCGCTCCCGGATGTGGATGGAGCCGTCGTGGGCCATGAGCTCATAGGGGGCCATGCTGGCGTCCCCCACCACAATGAACCGGGTCTCCGGGTCAAGCTTTGTAAAATCGTCAACGGGTTTGGGTTTCCGGTACCGGGCGGGGTCCTCCCACACATGGTCGTAGATGGTGTTGTGGAAGAAATAGGTCTTCACCTCCTTGAACTGGGACCGGGCGTAATCAAAAAGGGTCTGGACCACGGAGATGTACGGATCCATGGACCATCCACCGTTGTCGATGACGAGGATCACCTTGAGCCGGTCCTTCAGTGCCCTGTCAAAGACAAGTTCTATCTCCCCGCCGTTTTTCATGGTCTTGCGGATGGTCTCGTCCACATTGATCTGGTCCCTGGGGCCGGCGGGGATCATGTTGCGCAGCCGCTTCAACGCTTCTCCCATCATGGCCTGGGAGAGGGGACCCCGGGCCGAGTAGTCCTTGTAACGGCGCTCGTTGGCCACCTTGACGGCGGATTTGTTCCTGGACTCTCCTCCCACCCGCATGCCCCCGGGATGGTGGCCGGAGTGGCCCACAGGGGAGGTGCCCCCGGTTCCGATCCATTTGCTTCCCCCTTCATGCCGTTCGGTCTGTTCGTTGAGCCGCTCCTTGAAATAGTCGATGAGCTCATCCGGGGAGAGCTTGTTCAACTCTGACTCTTCCATGCCAAGGGCGTCTGCCACTTTTTTCGGGTTTTTCAGCCACTCGTCCAGCATCCCCCTGGCCATCTCGTCAATCTCAAACCCCTCTTTTTCCGGCATCTGGGCCCCTTCGAAGTGGAAGGCAAACACCTGGTCGTACAGGTCAAAGTACCGTTCGCTCTTGACCAGGATCGCCCTGGCAGCGGTGTAGAAATCGTCAAGGGAGGTGATGAGGTTGTTGTTCAGCGCCTTTTGCAGGTAGAGAAACGATGTGGGGGAGACGGGGATTCCCACCTCTTTGAGTTTGTAGAAAAAATTGATAAACATAATAACGATCCCTTACTCAACTTTCGGACTTATCTTTTTGTCAGAGGAGTCATGTAAAATCACCCAACACCGAAAGTTGAGTCCCTTAAAATCCATGGTCAGGTTTTCTTGATTGCCCCGGGTATGTGTCAGGTTACAACGTGACAATGGAATCAGAAGAGTCTTCTTCTGGAGGTGGTGTTTTTTACCCGTTCGTAATCAGGGCTCTTTTTGAACAACACCCCGAGGAAGGGCAGCTCTCCTTTGACCAGGTCCTTTGCGCGGAAATCAGGATCGGCACCCAGGGCACGGATCCAGTTGATCAGCTCCCGGGTGGCCGGTTTTTTCTCAATGCCGTCAATGCTTCTCATGCCGTAAAAGGCCTGGATGGAATTTTCCGCCAGTTTTTTGTCGATGCCGGGAAAGTGGACTTCAATGATTTTTCTCATCATCTTGGGGTCCGGGAAGGCGATGTGGTGGAAATTGCACCGGCCGAGAAATGGGTCGGAGAGGTCTTTCTTGGCATTGGAGGTGATGATGATCACCGGACGGTTTTTGGACGTGACGGTGGCATCGGTCTCGATGATGTCAAACTGCATCTGGTCCAGCACGTCCAGCATGTCATCCTGGAAATCCGTGTCGGCCTTGTCGATCTCGTCGATGAGCAGAACGGTTTTTTCCTCTGATGTGAAGGCCTGGCCGATCTTGCCCATCTTGATGTACTCGTTGATATTGCTCACATCTCTCTTGGAATCCCCGAACCGGCTGTCGTTGAGGCGGGTCAGGGTGTCGTACTGGTAAAGGGCTTCGATGAGCTTCATGCTGGACTTGACATTGAGTATGGTCAGGGGCATGTCAAGGTTTTCGGCAATGGCGTGGGCCAGCATGGTCTTGCCCGTACCGGGCTCTCCCTTTAGCAGCAAAGGCATCTCGAGGGCCATGGAAATATTGACAATACTGGCCAGTTCATTGTCAAGAACATATTTTGTGGCTCCGGAAAATTTTGTGTCGGCGTGTCTGTTATTCGTCATACAGGCTCCCTGAATTAAATAAGTCGGGTATCGGTAATACACTCCGGCTTGATTCTGCCGGCACCGGCTGTTTTTTTTAACGCTTTGCCGGATTTCTAGTAATCAAACAGTGATAAACGTTAATTATAATGGATATGGTTCTAATCCTCAAGTATTTTTTCAAAAAACAGGGGGCCTTGATCAGAATCGCTACCATCAGAAGTCATGGCCACGACCAAAACGATGGTCAAGGCCAAATCTGGGAAAAAGCGGGTGGGCCCACAAGAAAATAAAAGTTGAGCGTGGACTTGTTCCCCGGGGTTGTGGTAAAAGTAAGCAAAGCGGGGTGTTCCCGGGGTTTAAAAGATTGACACTTTGAAAACAGGGTGTTATTAAATTTCCAACTTTTTGAGACCATTTAACAATATGAGGAGAACGTTATGATTGGTGGAATTGGCATGCCTGAACTGATAATTATTCTTGTGATTATCATTATCATATTTGGCGCCGGCAAGCTTCCCGAGCTGGGTTCCGGCATCGGCAAGGGAATCAAGAATTTCAAGCGGGCAACAAAAGAGGTGGGCAGTGACAAGGAAAAAGAAGATGCCATTGATGACAAGGAAGAGGAGCCTGAGAAGATCGAACCCGACCCGAAACCCTGATATCACAACGTCGGACCAATCCCTTGAATTCTGACACTCCCTTTTGTGGCCGGTGTTTTGATCAGGGCCTTTCTTTGCCAGGACATGGGTGTGGTAAATGAATTCCATGGAAGATGATAACGCAAAAAGATTGATTGAGAAAAAACAGCAGCTTGTCAAGGGACTGTTTGACAAAACCACGCCCCGTTTTCTGACCTCTCTGGCTGGAATTTTCGATGACTATTTTTCTGCTGTGTTTGACAAGAGTACCACTGTTTCACGGATGGCTGATGCCGGCAACCCTGTGACACTGGTTGCCCTGGGGGGTTATGGCCGCCGGGAGCAGTGTGTCCATTCGGACATCGACCTGCTGGTTCTGTTCAACAAAAAAGTCTCCCCCCTGGCCGATGAGTTTATCCGTGAGCTTCTCTATCCCCTGTGGGATGGCGGGTTTGAAACAGGGTACAGCGTGCGGACCCTTAAAGATGCGCTGCAGCTCTCCTGGGAACATTTCGATATTCTTACGGCCACCCTTGATGCCCGGTTCATCTGCGGAGATGGTGAGCTGTACGGCTCTCTAGTGAAGAAGTTCCGGCAGCAGCTGGGCAGGAGATATCTGAAGCGAAGCCTTGGAAACCTCATCTCCTACGGCAGAAAACGCCATGAAGATTTCGGGGATTCAACCTATCTTCTGGAACCGAACCTCAAACTGGGGTTTGGCGGGCTAAGGGATTACCACAGCTTTATGTGGTATGCCCGCATGGTATCCGATGCAAAGGTCAAAAAAGATCTGGAACGCTGTGGATTTCTCTCCAATGAAGAGTTCCAGGAGCTGGAAGGCTCCCTGAACTTTATCTGGAAGACCCGGAACCTGCTTCATCACATTACCGGCAGAAAATGCGATCAGCTCCATTTTGAACTCCAGGTGGAGGTTGCAAAGCAGTTCGGGTTCAAGGGGGCTGAAGGTCACCAGGGGGTCGAGTCGTTCATGGGGGAACTCCATTCGAAGATGGAGTTTTTAAAGCAGACCCATCAGCTGTTAAACGAGTATATCCTCGAGGTCAAACCCTACAGCACAAAAAAGGGAAAAAAAAGGTCCCTCTGCGTAAAACCCACCCGGGTAAGCGGTATCGAACTAAGGGGACAGCGCCTGGAGTTTTCCTCCATGGAGCTTGTTCCCCAGCATCCTGAACTGCTGTTGAAGATTTTTGTGGAGAGCGGGCGAATGAAAAAACCCCTTTCCATCGAGGCAAGACGCATTGTCAACGAATTTGCCCACCTGGTGGATGATGCCTTTCGCACCGATCCGTCCAATGTAAGGGACTTCCACAAGATTCTCACCTGCTCCTTCTGGGAATTTAACGTCCTCAACGTGATGCTTGCCACAGGGGTCCTCCAGGGGTTTATCCCGGAATTCTCCCTGATTGTCAACAAGATCCAGTACAACCAGTACCACCTTTTTCCCGTTGACAAGCACTCGATCCGCTGTGTCCAGGTGATCAACAATTTCAAGGGGAGAAAACACGGCAGGGGGGTGAGCTTTTACACGGCGGTGTACCGGGGAATCAGGAATAAAAAAGTACTGCTGTGTTCAGCCCTGCTCCACGACATCGGCAAGTCTGACCCGGCGGTGGAACACTCCCGGCAGGGTGCTGAAATGGCCCGGGGCATCGCTGCCCGGCTTGGATTGAGCCCCCCGGAGATTGCGGATGTGGCGTTTCTCATCGAAAACCACCTCTTTCTTGTCAAGACGGCCACCCGGCGGGACATCTCCGATGAAGAGACCGCCGTGTTCTGTGCCGACAGGATCAAACGTATTGGACGGTTGAGGAAACTCTACCTGCTCAG
>DATFJZ010000350.1:0-3253 GCA_035268945.1 Desulfobacteraceae bacterium
CGACCCTGTCACCCTGACCTGGTTTGATGTCAAGACCCAGGCCTATAGATCCGCTTCCACGGCCCCCATTACCGTTTCTGTTGAGGGGAGAGGCGATGCCAATCCATACAGGACGGCGCATCTGGAAAATGGGGTATCCCCCCCAGACAGGGAAAAAAAACGTGTGGAGCTCACAGGCAATGATATCCTTGGTTTGAAAGAAGGAGAGGATCTGCTCACATCAAAATCGGCCATGCCGTTTCCTCTTTTTCTCTTTTTGCTCTTGCTTCCCGGTGGGTGTTTCCTGGTGTTAAAGCTGGTTTTTACGTTCAATCAAAGAGAGATTGACAGTGCTGCCGTCATGGACAAGCGGGCAAGGGAGAGTCTGAAACAGGCCCGGAACGATGATCTTGACAAAACAGCTTTTTTGCGGCGCCTCTATAAGGCTCTTGTGTCAAAGGTGCTCTCCCTAGATGGAAAAACAGGCGAGTCCCTCACAACGGCAGAGGCCGCCGACATTCTCCTGTCCAAAGGCCATCGTGCGGACACGGTGAAACAGGTGGGGGAGATGCTCTCCGCCATTGAATCGGCCCGTTACAGCGGTGCTGTTCTTTCCCCGGAAGCACGAAAAGAGTTGCTCAAGGGAATGAAACGCCTGTTCAGGCACCTCGGGGTGATTATTGTTGTTGTATCTTCCCTTTGTCTGTTTTCCGGTCCGGCCCGGGCAGATGATTCCGGGACCCTTTTTCTCAAAGGGGTCAAAGCCTACAGAACAGGAGATTACCAACGGTCCGGGCGGTTGTTTGAGAAAATTGCCCACAGGGGGGTGGAAAACGGAAAGCTTTACTACAATATAGCGAATGCCTACCTCAAGGCCGGGGATACGGGCAGGGCCGTTCTCTGGTACGAGAGGGCCAAGAAGATGATCCCCGGGGATGCGGATCTTCGGTTCAACCTTGATTATGCCGGCAGACGTGTGGCCGATGAACAGGAAAAAAAGGGCTTTGACCCGTCAGATCTTGTTTTTTTCTGGCAGGACCTCTTTTCTTCAAAAACCGTCGAGTATGCTGCCCTGGCAGCCTCACTGGCCTTTTTCCTCCATGCCGGCATCCGCCTGGTAAAACGAAAACGATCATTTGCCTGGTTGGGGGGTGTTCTTTTTGCTGTTTTTGTGATAACAGCCTCTGCTGCCCTGTTTGATTATTATGACAACCAACGAAACCGCTATGCCGTGATTCTTTCCAAACAGGCCGCTGTAAGGTCCGGGGTGTCCGAGAGGGCCACCGAACTGTTTACCCTCCACGCCGGTACAAAGGTGAGGGTGGAAAAAATAAGGAACGATTATTTGAGGATCTTTTTTGCCAGGGGAAAAATCGGATGGATCCCAAGGCAGAGCTGTGAGATTATTTAATGGCCCTCTGCTCAGAACGGAAAAGCGCTTCTTCTGCCGGGTCTGACAAGGAGGTGGACGAACCCGAACCCTGGCCGGAACGTCTGCACCTTACCGTTGCAGGCGTTTTTGTGCTGGCGGCCCTCTGCTTTGTTTTCTCCTGTGCCAGTTGTTCTGCCAGTCCATTTCTCGTGACAAGGGTGGTTGACGGCGACACCATTGACATCCGGATGAACGGGAAAGACGAGCGGGTGCGGTTTTTGTGTGTGAATACACCTGAGTCGGTACACCCGGACAATAGCAGGAATGGTCCCATGGGCAGGACCGCTTCCCGGTACACCAAATCGAGGCTTGCGGGAAAACGGGTGGAGATAGAATTTGAAGGCAGAAAGCGGGGCCGGTACGGCAGACTGCTGGCCTATGTGATCCTGGATGGCCGGAACTTTAATGTGGAGCTTGTCAGGCGAGGGGTCTCTCCCTATTACACCAAGTACGGTGAAAGCCTTGCCTATGACAGGGAGTTCAAAAACGCCCAGGCCCTTGCCAGAAAGCACGGGCTTCACATCTGGAACCGTTCCCACCCTTCACCAACTGTTTCAAAACAGAACAAGGTCAAAAAGAAAAGGCCGGGCGGGGAAAACCTGGTGTTCCACGGCAACCTTAACTCCCGTGTGTTCCACGGTCCAGGGTGCCGCTATTACGACTGCAAAAACTGCACCGGGATTTTTTTCTCCCGGGAGAACGCCAAAAAATCGGGTTACAGGCCCTGCCGGGTGTGCCAACCGTGATCCCCCGGCATCAAAGCAAATTGTGAACTGAACGTTATGATAAAGCCCGAAAAAAATTGGAGAAGAGGTGATATGAAAGTACTTATAACAGGTGTGGCAGGTTTTATCGGTTATCATCTGGCCGCAGAGCTTCTCAAGAGCAGCCATGGGGTTGTGGGCATCGACAACCTCAACGACTACTATGACGTGACCCTGAAAAAAAGCCGGTTAAAGGAGCTTGACGGGTTTGACGGGTTTTCTTTTAAAAGGATGGATATCGCCAGCAGAACAGAGGTTGCAGAGCTGTTTAACCAGGACCACTTCGATGTGGTTGTCAATCTTGCCGCCCAGGCCGGGGTGCGCTACAGCCTTGAGAATCCGGATGCCTATGTGGATTCCAATCTGACGGGTTTTGCCAATATCCTCGAGGGGTGCAGGCATGCCAAACCGGATCATCTGGTCTATGCGTCCAGCAGTTCTGTATACGGGGGCAACCGGAAGATGCCCTTTTCGGTGAAGGATGGGGTGGATCATCCGGTCTCCCTCTATGCGGCCACGAAAAAATCCAATGAACTCATGGCCCATGCCTACTCCCATCTCTACGCCATACCGGTGACCGGTCTTCGATTTTTTACAGTCTACGGACCCTTTGGTCGTCCTGACATGGCCTACTTCAAGTTTACAAAGGCTATTCTTGAAAACAATGCCATTGATGTTTACAACAACGGCAATATGAAGCGGGATTTTACCTACATCGACGACATTGTCAACGGTGTGGTCAAGGTGATGGGTCATCCCCCCGTGCCCGGCCAGGACCAGATCGAGACGGGCACCAAGGCACCCTACCGACTGTACAATATTGGCAATAACCAGCCCGTTGCTTTGATGACCTTTATTGAAACCCTGGAACGGCTTCTCGGCAAAAAGGCCGTCAAAAACATGCTGCCCATGCAGCCCGGTGATGTGCCGGCCACCTATGCCGATATAGCCTCCCTGACAGCAGACACCGGTTTTACGCCTGAAACCTCCCTGGAAGAGGGCCTGGAGAATTTTGTTCAGTGGTATAAAAGCTATTACCATTAAAAGAGGTTTTTTATATGAAAGTCGTGGTGCGCCG
>DATFJZ010000351.1:0-2394 GCA_035268945.1 Desulfobacteraceae bacterium
AACCCGGTTGACATCATCGGAGATGCCGCCCAGGAGCGCTATGAACACGCCCTCAGGGCCGTCATCCGGGACGAAGGCGTCGACGGCGCCGTGGTGATCCTCACTCCCCAGTCCATGACCAACGCCCTTGCCACGGCAGAGGCCGTTGCCAAGGTGGCCAAAACCTCCCACAAACCGATCCTCTTCTGCTTCATGGGCGTGGTGGACGTTTCCAAGGGGGTCCAGTACCTCCAGAAAAACGGCTACCCGGTGTTCCGGTTCCCGGAAAATGCCACCCGCGCCTTTGGTGTGCTCTACCGCTACTCCAGCTGGCTCAACCGCCAGCAGCTGGCCGAGTTCACCCTGAAACACGACACGGACAGGGCCACCAACATCGTCCAGGAGTGCCTGGACAAGGGCAAAACCCACCTTGGAGAACTTGACGGTCTGGGTCTGCTGGAATGCTACGGGTTTGATGTCCTGCCCACCAAGCTTGCCAAAGACACGGCTTCTGCCAAAAAGATCGCCTCTGACATGGGATTTCCCGTTGTGATGAAGATAGTTTCCGAGCAGATCCTCCACAAGTCAGACGTTGGCGGAGTAAAAATCAACATAGAAAATGAAGAACAAGCGGCAAAGGCGTTTGAAGGGATCATGGCGAGCGCGGCAGGCCATGTTCCCGACGCTGTACTGGACGGAGTGCTGATCCAGAAAATGGCCCCTTCTGGCAGGGAGGTGATCATGGGTGTGAACCGATACCCTGTTTTCGGCCCTCTGATTGTGTTCGGCCTGGGAGGCATCTTTGTCGAGGTGTTCCAGGATGTCGAATTCAGGCTTGCCCCCATCGGCAGGAACAACGCCAGGAGCATGATCCGGGGCATCAAGGGCTACAAGCTTCTCAACGGGTTCCGGGGCCAGGAAAAGGCAGACATTGAAAAACTGGAAAAACTCCTGGTGGGGCTTTCCGACATGGCCATGAACCACCCGGAAATCCAGGAGATGGACATCAATCCCCTCCTGGCCCACGCTGAGGGCAATGGAGCCACGGTTGCGGACTGCAGGATCATACTGGAAAGCACCCCCCAGGAAACAGAATAGGTAGACGGCGACCTTGGGGCCAAAGGGGTCAGGCCTGCGTTATTGTGCTTTTGTCAAAGGCCTGTGTTTAAAAACAAATTTAAACAAAAGTATCAATAACGCAGGCCTGACCCCACCCCGCAGGTAATACCTCCTCCTGGTCAAAAATCATGGCCTCCTGGTCCAGGTTTTGCTAATATTATTATCATTTCCAATGACTGCTTTATGGGTGGTTAAAAAACGCTGAAAGAAAAAGGATCGAGGCATGAGACTTGAAACAGCAACGTTTGCAGGAGGGTGTTTCTGGTGTATTGAAGCCGTTTTCGAAAATGCCGGGGGAGTTGTTGATGTGGTTTCAGGGTACACCGGCGGTTGGGTAGCCGACCCCACATACGAGGAGGTTTCATCGGGTACCACAGGCCACTACGAAGCAGTGCAGATCCGGTTTGATCCTGAGAAAACAGACTACACACAACTTCTGGTTCTATTTTTCAGGCAGATCGACCCTACGGACGATTCCGGCTCGTTTGTTGACAGGGGGCCCCAGTACCGATCTGCTATTTTTTACCATAACCAAGACCAGAAGAACAGAGCACTGGGTCTAATCGAGGAGATAAACAATTCCGGACATTTCAGCGCTCCTGTTGCCACTCAGGTCATTGCCTTTGAAAGATTCTACAGTGCCGAAGACTTTCACCAGAATTTCCACAAAAACAACCCCGACGGATACGCCATGTACAGGTTGAGGTCGGGACGGGATCTGTACCTTGATAAGACATGGGGAAAAAACAGTGAATAGAGATTATTCCTTCCCTTCTGAGACTTCTTCGCTGGTGTTCTGCCACCACCCTTTTTTAATGTGATTCTCCTTTTCTTTATTGGCAAGTTTTAAAAGCCTGTACCCCGAATCCAAAAGAATACCGTAAAGAACTCCGCAGGAAGGATCTTCCCTGTGTTCATCACCGTCATGGGCAAGCTGGATCATTTTGCGTGCAAGCTCGATGGTACACGCAATGTTTGTATCACATTTTTTTTTCAGCATAATGTGAACTCTCACTTTAGGGTTTTAACGTCAAAGCCCATGGCAAATGGTGATAAGGGCCATGGAAACAATAAAACATACTATTTCCATGGCCCTGATGGGATGAACAGGTCTGTAACGCTTTCACCACAACGTCGATGTCCAGGTTCTGTTGAAAAAAAAGACCTGAATCTGATCATAACTTTTATATGAAAGTCGTGGTGCGCCGGCAGCCGATTCGGGATGTTGCCCTACGCTCATGGAGCCAAGGCTCCTCTTCGAGTCACACAGCCCGTCCATGGGCTGCTCCGAGGTGA
>DATFJZ010000352.1:0-2389 GCA_035268945.1 Desulfobacteraceae bacterium
CCGTTCATGGGGAATATCGGCTTTTTTCAGTTTAAGGACAAAGGACTCCATCCATGGTGTCGGCTTTTCCAGGTTGTCCGAGAGGTACTCTCCGGGGACATCGCCGGAAAAAAAGGAGGTGTCCTCTTGTCCCGCCTGGCCGGATGGGGAGGTGACTCGTAAAAATGGGAGCTCTTTTGACGAAAAAACCGTGTCTCCCGGGGGAATTTGTGTTCTCGGGGTCATTTCTCTTTTATTCTCGGTTTAAAATGGCGGCAAGGGCGTTGCAGACAATAACCTCCTGGCCATCCTGGAGGGTTCTTGGATCGATGATAAAACTCTGGTTTTCAATCCTGCCGATGATGGCCGGATCGTTCTGCCGCATCGCTTTTTCAAGCCTTGCCGGGGAGATGGTTTTGGGTGTTACGGCAATGCAGCGGCTGGGCAGAAAGAGTTCTGGAAAGGCCCCCCCCCCGGTGCGGGAACTCAGGTCGACACAGGCAATGTCAGCCCGGGTGCCGATCAGGGGAACAAGGGCTTTTACCATTTTTTCAGCCCGGTTCGCAATGACCTCAAAGGAGAGGGTGAGCATGCGAAGGGCCGGGATTTCTTCAACGGCCTTTTCCTCGTTTCGGTAAAGCTGAAGGGTCGCCTCCAGGGCGGCCAGGGTGAGTTTGTCTATCCGCAGGGCACGGGTCAGGGGGTTTGCCTTTATCCGGGAGATAAGAGCCTTTGATCCAAGGATAATGCCTGCCTGGGGTCCGCCGAGGAGCTTGTCTCCGCTGAAGGTGACAATGTCGGCCCCGGATGCCGCCGCACGGGAAACCGTGGGCTCGTTGCCCAGCCCGTAGCGGGAAAGGTCCACCAGGGTGCCGCTGCCGAGGTCTTCCATCACAGGAATATTCTTTTCCCTGCCAAGGGCAACCAGCTCGTCCAGCAGCACCGAGGAGGTGAAGCCCTTGATGGTATAATTGCTCCTGTGGACCTTGAGCAGAAGGGCCGTGTTTTCTGTTATGCCTGCCCGGTAATCCTTTAAGTGGGTTCGGTTGGTGGTGCCCACCTCCCTTAGGATGCTGCCGCTTTTTGCCATGACATCGGGGATTCGGAAGGATCCCCCGATTTCAACGAGTTCTCCCCTGGAGACGATTACCTCTCTGTTTGCCGTCAAGGTGTCAAGGCAGAGAAGGACCGCTCCGGCATTGTTGTTGACAGCCATGGCAGCCTCGGCACCGGTAAGTTCGCAAAGCAGGTCTTCAACGGCGCTGTACCGGATCCCCCTCTTTCCCGTGGCAATGTTGAACTCGAGGTTGGAGTAGCCCGAAGCAACCCTTGTGATATTGTCCAGGGCATCATTGCAGAGCAGGGCCCTGCCGAGGTTGGTGTGCAGCACAACGCCTGTGGCATTGATCGTGGCAACCAGGTTAAAGGCCATGGCATTGCCGGCATGGGTCAAAGCCTCCGAAAGAAGGTCCTGGCTTGCCGTGGAGGTGTCCCGGTTTTCAAGGATTCCGGTTCTGGCCTGGGCAATGACCGTCCGGACGGCTTTTTTCACCAGGGAAGGGGGAATATCCGTGAACCTGTGGTCTTGTTTGGCAAGTTCCAGGAGGATGTCCACCCCTGGAAGCTGCCTCAGCCTATCTTGTTTACTGATGTCTGGCATTTGTCGTTGTTTCCTGTTCAGATTTTTTAGCCTGGGCGTTGAAGATGGTCAAGGGGATGGCATCGATGAGTTCGGGCAGATCCGAAACATCAAGATTGAGACTTTCCAGAGCAGCATCGAGGCTGCTGGTGGAGACCCGTTCCAGGACCAGGCCGGTGTTGAACCTGGACATGATCAGGTTGGCAAGGTAGACCATGCTGACCAGCTCTCTGTGGGCCGTACAGGTTTCCGGATCGTGGTGGTGCCTGACAACCTGTTTGAGGGGGGTGGAAAATTGCCATTTTTCGGCAAGCAGCTCTCCTGCCTTGCAATGGGTGGTCCCGAGCACGGCCTGTTCAGTGGCCAGGGAGGTCTTCTCGTTGTGATTGACCCCCCTGAAAAAAACAGGGCAGATCCTTGCAATGTACTGGTCCAGAACCACTTTGCCGATGTCGTGGAGAAGCCCGGCTGTATAGGCTTTGTGGGGATCGGCTTTCCCGGTGATCCCGGCAATGGCTTTGGCTGTTTCGGCACTTCCCACGGCATGAAAGAAAAGGCCGCCCCTGCACAGGGAATAGCCAAGGTTGCCAGCCTGGTTGAAGTAGTTTTTAACAGCCGCAGTGATAACAGATTCCATGAGGATTGCTTCACCGAGAAGAAGCACGGCATCCCTTAATGTCTCGATTTTGATTTTTCCTGAGAAAAGGGCAGAATTGCATATTTTAAGGGTAAGTCCCCCGAGCACCTGGTCCTTTGAAAGCACCTGGGTGA
>DATFJZ010000353.1:0-2198 GCA_035268945.1 Desulfobacteraceae bacterium
AGCCTCCTACTCCAATGGTGTAAACCTTCACTCCCTGCTGACCGGCAATGTCGGCGGCCGTTTCCGGAGAGAGGACGCCGGAATTGCTCTTGCCGTCGGTGAGCAGGATCACAATGTTGGATTGGCTCTTGATATCTTTGAGGCGCTTCAGGGAGATCCCCAGGGCATCCCCGACAGCCGTGCTGGGACCGGCAGCACCTATTTCGAGCTTTTCAAGGAGAAACGAGATGGTGTTGTAATCCCTGGTAAGGGGAATCTGGGTATACGCCCTGGAACCGAACACCACCATGCCTATCCTGTCCCCCTCCCGTTTCAGGATAAATTCCTTGACAACGTTTTTCACCGCATCAAGTCGGGTGACCATGCGTCCGTCCAGCTTGAAGTCCAGGGCTGCCATGCTCCTGGAAAGATCCAGGGCAAGAACGATATTGATGCCCCGGGTCACCACGGTTCTCTTTTCCGTTCCCCACTGGGGGCGTGCCAGGGCAAAGATCAGCAGAACAAGGGCCAAATACTTCAGTCCCGGAAGGAGTTTTGACACCAGACCAACAAAAGAGCCGGAAGGGCCGTCAATGGTGCCGGGAAAGGAGACCATCAGTTTCGGGTCTTTTGATGATCTTTGCCGGAACAGAAAAACAAGGAGCACCCCTATCATCAAAACCAGAAAAATCGGCGATGCAAACCGGAACATCATGCCGATCCTCCCTTTTCGGCCCTGGAAGTGAAAAATCTTCTGATCCCTCCGGCGCGGGGCCTTTGGGCAGGGCCTTTCCCGTCACCTTTTCCGGCAGCGGTTTCATCGGATATGTCATCCCCCGACACCTCCGCTTCTTTCTCCTCCCCGGTCATGGCATGGATCCTGGCCACAAACCGCCTTGCAAAGGCGTCATCCTGCTCCATCCGACGGTGATCCGGAGTGATTCCGGCATACTTGATCGTGTCGGCAAAGACGAGAAAATCCCTCAACTCCACCCCTTCCTCTCTGTCCAGCTCCAGACGTCTGATCCGGGCTGCAAGCTCCTGGGTGGTCATCTCCGGGGCGTTAAAATCCAGGCATTTTCCGATAAAACGCTTCAGGGTCCCTGTCAGCCGGAAATAGAACAGCCTTGGGTGGCTCTCCATGAGATACAGAAAAGCGTCCATCTCTTCTATGGCGGCCTGGTGGGGCGGCAGGGGTTCAGGAAGGAGGTACAATGATTTTTTCTCCCGGGCCCTGCGTTTTTTCAAAAAGCGAAAAAAAAGCAACAGCAGGCCTGCCAGAACAAGTACACCCAAGGCGGCAACCAGTACCTTGATGTAAAACGGGTCGATCCCCACCGGCACAGGCGGGGCAATGTCATGGATATCTTTCATCTAACGCATCCTCTTTTCCCTGTATCGGAAAAATTTTGTCAACACATCCGAAACAGCCATGTGGGTACCGATTTCCATAAAATCCACACCGGCCCTGTTAAGGGTCTCCAGGATCTGCCTGTAGTGCTGTTTTCTCTTCTCAATATAGGCCTCCCGCACCTTTTTGCGGTAAGCATCCAATACAACGGTTTCTCCGGTTTCAAGGCAGCGGGTGGCAACGATCCCCTTTCCGGGAAGGTGAAACTCCCCCCGGTCATGGAGCACCACCCCGATGAGTTCATGGCGCCTTGCCGCCGTTGTAAGATTTTTTGCCCAGGTTTCACCGGTGAGGAAGTCCGAGAGGAGAAAGAGGATGCTCTTTTTCCTGGAAACCCGGCCCAGAAAATCCAGGGCCAGGGCAAGATCGGTCCCCCTTCCTTGCGGCGAAAAGGTGAACAGCTCCTTGATCAGCCTCCAGACATGACCGGAACCTTTTTTCGGGGGGATATACTTCTCCACCCGGTCGGTAAAGAAAACAGCCCCCACCTTGTCGTTGTTTTTGATGGCACTGAACGCCAGGACCGATGCGATTTCAGCGGCCTTTTCAAGCTTTGACCCGGAAAAGGTGCCAAAGACCTGGGATCGGCTCATGTCGATGAGGAGCATCACAATGCTCTCCCGCTCCTCGCGGTAGAGCTTGATAAAGGGACGTCCCAGGCGGGCGGAGACCTTCCAGTCGATGGACTTGATATCATCACCCGGGGAGTACTCCCTGACCTCTTCAAACTCAATGCCCGATCCCTTGAACACGGACCGGTACTGGCCGGCCATGAGGGTATTGACGGTCCGGCTGCTCTTGATGTGAA
>DATFJZ010000354.1:0-4058 GCA_035268945.1 Desulfobacteraceae bacterium
GACATGTCCAGCCGGACCATGGCATCCTGGCTGTCAAACATGAAATCGGCAAGGGACCTGGCAAGTTCGGTCTTTCCCACCCCTGTGGGCCCCATGAAGATGAAGGTGCCAATGGGGCGGTCCGGAGACTGAAGCCCGGAGCGGGCACGCCTCACCGCATTGGAAACGGCGTCAATGGCCTTTGACTGGCCTATCACCCTCTTTTTGATGTGCTCTTCCATCTGGACCAGCTTTTCCTGCTCTCCCTTCATCATCTTTGACACGGGGATGCCGGTCCAGGACGAAACCACATCGGCAATGTCGGCCTCTTCCACATCCTCCTTGAGCATCCGCTGGTCTTTCTGGATATCGTCAAGCTGTTGTTTTTTCTCATCAAGGGTCCGCTGAAGGCTTTCCATGGTGGAATACCGGATCTTGGCAACGGTTTCCAGATCCCCTTTTCTTTCGGCCAGCTGGGCTTCGGTCTGGGCCCTGTCGATCTCTTCACGGGTTTTGCCGATCTCCTGGATCAACTGCTTTTCCCTGTCCCAGTGCAGCCGCATGGGCTGAACCTCCTCTTTCATCTCACTGAGCTCTTTTTCAAGCTTTGCCAGGCGCTCCCTGGAAACCTCATCCTTCTCCTTTTTCAGGGCCTGTTTTTCGATCTCTGCCTGGGTGATCTTTCTCTGGATCTCGTCAATGGCCCTTGGCATGCTGTCGATCTCGATTCGCAACCGGGAGGCGGACTCGTCCACAAGATCGATGGCCTTGTCCGGCAGAAACCGGTCGGAAATATACCGGTCGGAGAGGGTTGCCGCGGCAACCAGGGCAGAGTCTTTTATCCGGATGCCGTGGTGGACCTCGTACTTCTCCTTGAGCCCCCGCAAGATGGAAACAGTGTCCTCGATGCCCGGCTCCTTGGCCATGACCGGCTGGAAACGCCGTTCCAGGGCAGCGTCCTTTTCAATGTATTTTTTGTACTCGCTCAAGGTGGTGGCCCCCACACAGCGCAGGGTTCCCCTGGCCAGGGCCGGCTTGAGCATGTTGGAGGCATCCACGGACCCCTCGGCGGCGCCGGCACCCACAACGGTGTGCAGCTCGTCAATGAAGAGCACCACTTCGCCTTCGGCGGACTCCACCTCTTTCAAGACGGCCTTGAGCCGTTCTTCGAACTCTCCTCGATATTTGGCACCGGCAAGCAGGGCCCCGATGCTGAGCTCCACGATCCGCCGGTTTTTCAATATTTCCGACACATCCCCCTCGACGATCCTCTGGGCAAGGCCCTCGACAATGGCCGTCTTGCCCACTCCGGGTTCACCGATGAGCACGGGGTTGTTTTTCCTGCGCCTGGAGAGCACCTGGACAATGCGCCGGATCTCGTCATCCCTGCCGATGACCGGATCAAGCTTTCCCTTGCGGGCCAAATCTGTCAGGTCCCTGCCGAATTTCTCCAGGGACTGATATTTCTCCTCGGGGTTCTGATCGGTGATGGTCTGGTTGCCCCGGATCTCCTTTAACACCTTGAGGATGGCCGCACGGGTCACCCCGCCGGCCGTCAGGATATCCTGGCAGCTGCCCTTGGATGCCACCAGGGCGAGAAGCAGATGCTCGATGCTGACGTACTGATCCTTCATGTTCTCGGCTTCCACAAAGGCCTTGTCAAGAACCTTTTTGGAATCCTTTGAAATATACAATTCCCCGCCTCCGGTGACCTGGACAAGCTTTCCAAGGGCCGCATCCACCTCCCCTGACAATCCTGGAAACGAACCGGTGATTTTCTTGAGTATGGAAACAGCCACCCCATTGACGTCATCTGTCATGGCCTTTAAAAAATGAATGGGCTCAATGGCCTGGTGATTGTGCCGCTGGGCAATGGAACCGGCTGTTTCAATGATTTCCTGGGACTTTACCGTAAGTTTATCAAATTTCATGGAGTTTCTCCTTTATGAGTTTTTTAATAATATTGAAAATAGTAATGCAATAAAAACACATGTCAATATCGACGGAGGGTTAAGGCGGCGTTATTGACACTTTGGTTGACCCAAAGACAAGTTTTTATTGACAAAAAAAATCGCCTCAGATATTTATCCACTGCTGTTAATATGGGGACAAAGAAACTAAAAATTGTATAGGCAGCTCAACTTTCGGTGAAAGTTGAGTGGTTAATATACAATAACAGAAATAAAGAAAACTGAAAATAGTATGGTTGAAATACTATACAAGGATAAAAGAGTAAGAACCTCGATAAAAAAGGTTTTTAAATTTTTAATGTCACAAGAAGAAGGAGAACATCAACGATGCTAGCAAAAATATTTCCGTTTTTGCTCTGGTTCAAGGACTACAACGGTGAAAACATGAGGACCGACATCATTGCCGGCATTACCGTGGCAATGGTATTGATCCCCCAGTCGATGGCATATGCCCAGCTGGCAGGTCTTCCTGCTTACTACGGCCTCTATGCTGCCTTTCTGCCCCCCATGGTGGCGGCCCTGTTCGGGTCAAGTCGGCAGCTGGCAACGGGACCCGTGGCAGTGGTATCCCTCATGTCTGCCGCCTCCCTGGAACCCCTGGCCACGGCGGGCAGTGAACAGTTCATCGCCTATGCCATTATTCTGGCCCTGACAGTGGGAATTTTCCAGCTGTTCCTCGGGGTGTTCAAACTGGGGCTGGTGGTCAACCTGCTCTCCCACCCCGTGGTCAACGGCTTTACCAACGCCGCTGCCATTGTCATTGCCTCGTCCCAGTTTTCAAAGCTGTTCGGGGTTTATGTTGACAAGGCTCCCCACCACTACCAGACCATCATTAACGTGTGCAAATCGGCCTTCCACTACACCCACCTGCCCACCCTGGCCATGGGGATTCTCTCCATCGCCATCATGGTGGTGCTGCGGAGGGTCAACCCCAAGATCCCCAATGTGCTGGTGGCAGTGGCCGTCACCATTTTGATTTCAAAATTTGCCGGGTTTAACAACGACAAATACGTCCCCCTGGACAACATCAACGATCCGGCCATTGTCCAGACCATCCACCAGTTCAACCGCCAGGTAAAAAAGATCGAAGCCCTTGGGACCCAAAGGGCCATGCTGAACAAGGATCTGAAGGCCGTCCAGGAACACGACAAGGCCAATGGCCACGGCACAGTGTCCAGTGAGATTATCGATATCAACCACAAACTGGCCGTAATCCAGGCAAAGATAGAGAAAACAAAGGCCCAGGCCCATGAAATCCGGGAAGAGCTGCGCCTTGTTCACTTTGCTGCCCCTGAAACGAAAACAGAGAATCCCCAGTTCTATACCCAGTCCACACTGCCCGAAAACCTGGAAACCGACGGCAGAACATGGCGGATCAAGATAAGCAACAAACCCCTTCACCTGGAAAGTATTAAGATGATCGGGGCCGGGGCCATCGTGGGTGAGATCCCCAGGGGACTCAAGATCAGCATCCCCAAGGCACCGGAAAACACCTCCTATGTGGCGGCGTTTTTCCAGCTGCTCCCCTTTGCCGTTATCATCTCCCTGCTGGGCTTCATGGAGGCCATTGCCATTGCCAAGGCCATGGCGGCAAAAACCGGGCAGAAGCTGGATCCCAACCAGGAGCTCATCGGTCAGGGCCTTGCCAACATTGTGGGGGCCTTCGGTCAGAGTTACGCTGTGTCCGGGTCCTTCTCCCGTTCCGCCGTCAACCTCCAGGCCAATGCGGTCAGCGGTGTATCATCGGTTGTCACCAGCGGAATGGTGGCCCTGACCCTGCTCTTTTTCACCCCCCTGCTCTTTCACCTGCCCCAGGCGGTCCTGGCCTCGGTGATCATGATGGCGGTCATCGGCCTTGTCAACACCAAAGGATTTGTCCACGCCTGGAAGGCCAAACGCTCCGACGGGGTCATCTCGGTGATCACCTTTGTCTGCACCCTTTACTTTGCCCCCCACCTGGAAGAGGGGATCATGGTGGGAGTGGCCCTGACCTTTGGCCTGTTCATCTACAAACACCTGAGGCCCAGGGTTTCCCTGCTGTCTCGGTCCCAGGACGAGACCCTTATCAATGCGGTGAAATCCGGGCTCAAAGAGTGCGATCACATCGCC
>DATFJZ010000355.1:0-2287 GCA_035268945.1 Desulfobacteraceae bacterium
GGCCTTTCTTGCCGTTGAACTGGTAAACCACCTGACCCTTCCCAGGGGGACACGGGTGCTTATCACCACCACAACGGCCCAGGGAATGGAAATCCTGGAAAAGGGGATGAAAAACAGCCGAAGCCGGAGGATGGCCGTCACCCTTGAATGGTTCCCCTTTGACGCTCCCGGCCTCATGAACAGGGTGGTGGCCGCTGTCCAGCCCAAGGTCATGGTGCTGCTGGAAACCGAGCTTTGGCCCGGGCTGCTCTTTGCCCTGAAGCAGGCCCGGTCCTCCATACTGATCATCAACGGCCGTCTGTCGCGTAAAGGGCGCAACGCCTATTCAAAGACCCCATGGCTCTGGAAGGCCCTGGCCCCTGACCGGATCCTGGCCATTGACCATGAAAATGCCCGACGGTTTCAGACGGTTTTCCCCTCTTCCCATGTCCGGGTGATGAAAAACATCAAATTTGATTCCCTTGTTTCAACAGATCAGGAGGTGAGCCGGGATATTTCCAGGCTGTTCCCCCAGAAGGTTCTGGTCTCCATACTCGCCTCTGTGCGCATGGAAGAGGAGGAGGCGGTGACAAAGATCCTTGAACACCTGATGGAAGGATTTCCCGATCAGATGGTTGCCCTGTTTCCAAGGCACCTGCACCGGATTCCCTTCTGGACGGAGAGACTCAACGCCCTGGGGGTGACATGGCAGCTGCGGTCAACCATGAAAGCAGCGGCAGACCGGGGAACCATTGTCCTGTGGGACCGGTTCGGGGAACAAAAGCACGCCTTCAGACTCGCCACCACGGTGTTTGTGGGGGGGAGCCTGAAACCTTTGGGCGGGCAGAACTTTATCGAACCGGTCGTGAACGGGGCTGCCACGGTTACCGGACCGTTTCTCGACAACTTCCGCTTTGCCGGTGAGGCCCTGTTCAGGGAGAAAACCGCCCACAAGGCTGACACTTCCCAAGCGGTGGCAGATTTCATGATCAACACCCTCAAGAACCCTCCCGACAGAAACACCATTGCCAAAAGGGGAAAAGCGTATGTCAGAAGAAACCAGGGCGGTACCTTGACCGCCTGCAGGGCCCTGGAAACCTGCCTGAAAAATAGACAATTCCGCCGGCATCCGGACAGAAAAGGGGAAGGAAACACCAACGGCCACCGGCCATGACACAACCATTCACCCTCTTTGCTGCACAAAAATGACCATGGGCTGCAGACCCATAACCAACCATAGAAAAAGGCCTTTTGTTAAACCATGGAAACAAAGAAAAGAGTCATACGAAAAAAAGCGGGGGTGCACAAGCGGTACGCCTCGGGGTTTCAATACCAGAAGGACGGCGTCTATTTTGCCCAGATTGCAGAACACCTCATACAAGAAGGGGCAAAAGAGCTGGCAGAACTCGGGGCAACAGAGATAACCCCCTCCTTCCGGGGGATCTACTTCAAAGCCGACAAAAAAAGCTTTTACCGGATCAATTACATGACAAGGCTCGTTTCAAGGGTGCTCGCCCCTGTTGCCTCTTTTGCCTGTGATGACAGTGATGAATTGTACAAAACGGGAAAAAAGATCAAGTGGGAAAACCTGATCTCCCCCAAAAAAAGCTTTGCCGTCAAGGCCAACGTCTCGGACAGCCACATCAACCACTCCCAGTTTGCCTCCCTCCGTCTCAAGGATGCCGTGGCCGATTATTTCCGGGAGAGGACGGGAAAACGGCCCAACGTGGACACCCAGACCCCGGACCTTCTGATCAACCTCCATATCCGGAAGGACAGGGCCGATATCAGCATCGATGCCTCGGGAGCCGCTCCCCTTCACAAGAGGGGATACAGGGAGGCGTCCGTCGCAGGTCCCATGCAGGAAACCGTTGCCGCTGCCATCATCCGGCATTCAAAGTGGGACGGCTCCGTCCCCCTGTACGATCCCATGTGCGGTTCCGGCACCTTTTTGTGCGAGGCGCTTATGCACTACTGCCATATCCCGGCGGGAATCTTCAGGGAACGCTTCGGATTTGAAGTGATGCCGGACTTTAACCCGGAACTGTGGGAACAGGTAAAGACAAGCTGCAACAGCCGGATAAGAGAGCTGCCGGAAGGGGTCATTACGGGGAGCGACATCTCGGAATCGTCTGTCAATGCGGCCAGAACAAACCTCATGGGCCTCCACCACGGAAACCGAATCCCTGTGGAACAAACGGATTTCAACCGCATTCCCTCCATACAGGACAGCATCATCGTGATCAACCCGCCCTACGGCATCAGAATGGGAAAAAACCAGGACCTGAAGACCTTCCACAAGGACCTG
>DATFJZ010000356.1:0-10127 GCA_035268945.1 Desulfobacteraceae bacterium
AACCTGGCGTTTGGGTCAGGGATTTTACCTTGTGCTGCCCCTGCTGGGTCCTTCGACCCTGAGGGATGCGTTGGGGATGGCAGGGGATTCCTTTCTCGATCCGGTGACCTATGTTGATCCTTCACTGCTGGCAGCGGGGATAAAAACCGTTGAAACGGTGAACAGCCTCTCGTTTAAACTCGGTGAGTACCAGTCCCTGAAAGAGGCCTCCTTTGATCCCTATGAGGCCATGAAAAACGGTTATCTCCAGGTCCGCAGGTCAAAGGTGAAAGAGTAAGGGCGCTTCAGGGGAAGAGGTCTTTTCTGCCATGGGGAAGGAAGTATTTCATCCGGTGGTTCCGGACCTCGTTTAGGGCTTCTCCTTCAAGGGTTGCCATGACCAGGCCTTCGCCATTCTGGAGCTGCTTTTTGATCACCCTGCCGTCGGGCCCCAGTGCCACTGCCACTCCTGGAAAGGTCAAGCCGTTTTGGTTGTCACCGGTCTGGTTGCACGCCAAAACGAACAGGCCGTTGTCAAAGGCCCTGGCACTGAAATGGCGCATCCACGAGCGGTATTTTTCCGTCGGTGTTCCCCTGGGGGATGCGTGGGGTATAAAGAGGATGTCAGCCCCCTGGAGGGCAAGGGCTCTGGAGAGTTCGGGAAAATGGGCATCAAAACAGAGTTCCATGGCGAATGTTGCTTCAAGACCGGGAAGGTCAAAAACAGTCACCTCGCTGCCAGGGGTGAACAGCGGCTGTTCCGGCGGAGGGATGTGGATCTTTCGGTAGCAGTGCAATGCCCCGTCGGCCATGGCAGCCAGGTGGCTGGCGAAGACGTTGCCTGCATGGTCTCGTTCAGCCATGCCGGCGAGAATGGCAATGGATTTTCTGACGGCAAGGGCGGAAAGGGATTGGGTAATCCTGCCGGGAACGGGTTCTGCCAGTTGAACAAGGTCACGGCGGGACGTTGTGTATCCGGTGAGGTTCAGCTCGGGAAAGAGAATCACGTCTGCTCCCTGGTCACCGGCCCTGGCGGCAAGGGTCAGGCATCGGTCAAGGTTGCCGTCTGTTCTTCCGGGAACCGCCGTCTGAAGGGCCAGGGCGGCACGAAGGGTTTTCATACCTTGAACTGGGCGCTGATCTTGAACAGGTCTGTTGCCGGGAGGTTTAAGATGTCGGTAACCCCGGTTTTTTCCGATATCCTGGCCAGGTTGGCCGCTATCTCTTCAACGGAGCTGGCGATGAAGGTGAACCAGATGTTGTACGCGTGTTCCCGCATGTAGTTGTGGGTGACCCCTGAGTAGCTGTTGACAACCTCGGTGAAGAGGGGAATCGTCTCCGGGTCTACTCGGGCGGCGCACAGGGTGCTGTGGAAGCCGAGCTTTCCGGGCCCGAAATTTCCCCCGATCCTCCGGATGATTCCCGTATCCTTGAGGTTGCTGATCCGTGCAATCACGTCCTCTTCATCAAGCCCGAGTTCCCGGGCAATCCTCTGGTAGGGCCTGGATTCAATGGGAAAGGCGTTCTGAATTCGGTTGATTATTTTTTTGTCTGTGGCATCCATCTGCTTGCCCTTTTGCCCGTTCGAAAAAAAAGGCTCTGCGTTTTATTTAAAAAAACAGAGCCTTTAGCGATCAGGGTAATATCAGCTGCGTGATATTATACACATCCTGTTGGTTTGGGAAGACCTGCCATTTTGCAGGCTCCTTTACCGGGTCCAGAGGGGAAGAGCTCGTAGATGTGTTTGAGCTTGAATTTTGTCAGCTTGGAAAGAACGCGCACCATGGGAGCGATGCCGTTTTTCTCATAGTAGTCCTGGAGAATTTTGACAACTTTCCAGTGCTCTTCGTTCAGCTCATCAATGCCTTCCTGCTGTCTTACATACTCAACCCATTCGTCTGAATAACTTTTGAAGTCAAGCAGGAATCCGTCTTCGTCAATCTCAAAAGACTTCCCGTTCATTTCAACTGTGGCCATGAAAATACCTCCTGTAAAAAAAAAATTAATTTCCTGCGATTACCTATAAGTTAAGACTTGCCGTCTAATCTTCAGCTTATTACGGAACATTAACTCAGCAATCTGTTTTTGTCAATATTAAAATTCGCCATGGTGCAATTCCAATCCCGGGTAAAATCAATACTCCCTGGGGGTTTTATTGATCTGCTCCAGGGTGAAGACAGGCCCGTCCTTGCACACCAGCTCTTTGCCGATGTTGCACCGTCCGCACATGCCGATGCCGCATTTCATTCGGTTCTCCAGGGACATGATGATCTGGTCCTCCTTGTACCCCATTTTTTCCAGGGCCGGCTGGGTGAACTTGATCATGATGGGCGGTCCGCACACGATGGCACGGCTGTTATCGGTGGCCCGGGGGGCTTTCTGTTCAACAATGGCCGGGACAAATCCCACATGGTATTTCCAGTCCGGATCGTCGGTGCCGTCCACGGTGATGTGCATGTTGATGTCATCCCTTGCCTCCCATTGGAACAGCTCCTCCTGGTAGAGGAGCATGCCCGGGGAGCGTGCCCCGTAAACCACATCGATGGTGCCGAACTTTGACCGGTTGGCCGGGTCCAGCATGTAGATGATGGATGAGCGCAGGGTGGTAAAGGCAAAACCGCCGCCGATGATCACAACGTCCCTGCCTTCGAGTTCCTTCCAGGGATAGCTGTTGCCCAGGGGCCCTCTGATGCCCATGATGTCCCCTTGCTTCATGTTGTGAAGGTGTGCGGTTACCACACCGGTCTTGAATACGGTGAACTTTACAAAGCCCTTTTCCACCGGGGAAGAGGCGATGCCGATGGGGATTTCCCCCACTCCGGGGATGGAGAGTTCGGCAAACTGTCCTGCCTCGTAGGTGAATTTTTCTTCATCCTCCTTGTTGAGAAACACAAAGGTAAATGTTTTCAGGGATTTGTCTTCTGTTGCAATTTCAATATCATCAATGCGAACAGGATACGGTATATAGGGGTTTTCCATTTTTTCCTCCATTGTTCGCTTAGGGCTTTTCCGGTTCATAGGCGTTCATTGTGTTGCACACCCTGCGTATGTCGATGTTGACCGGGCAGTGTTCAACGCACCTGCCGCAGCCGACACACATGGTGCCCTGGTCATACTTGTCCACAAAATACTTGAGCTTGTGCATGAACCGCTGCCTGACCCGCTGGGTGCTTTCACTCCTGGGGTTGTGGCCGGAGCCGTGGAGGGTGAAAAGGGGGGACATGCAGGTGTCCCAGTTGCGGATTCTGATGCTGTTCGTCCCCTTGGTCTCGTCCTGGATGTCAAAGCACCAGCAGGTGGGGCAGACAAAGGTACAGGTGCCGCAGTTGATGCAGGAAAAAGCAATGTCCTCCCAGAACGGTGCCTGGTGTAGATCGAGGAGGTTCTTTTCCCTGAGTCGATCGGTTTCAATGGCAGAGGTGATGCCGGCTTCTGCCTCTTCCTTCATCGTCTTGAAAATATCTTCGGCTTTTTTGCTGTCCTCTTCGTTTTCAAACCCGGCAGCGTCGGCAAATGCCCGGCCCTTGTCCGTGAGAACCTTGGCAAGATAGCTGTCTTTGCAGTCGGCAAGGAGGATGTCCAGCCCCTCTTCGGCAAAGGGACCAGAACCGGCGGAAACGGTGAAGTCATATATGGAAGGGACGGTGACTGCCAGTCCCACAAAGGTGGTGGCTGCATAGGCATCACACCAATAGGGATCCTTGTACTCATCCGTGTCAAAGTTGAGATTCAACAGCTCCACAGCCCTGGCATCGCAGGGAGCGATGCCGATCACCGCCCGGGGCGAGTAATCCGCCCCGGCCCGTTTCATGATGTGGTGATCCGGTTGGGATTCGTCAAGGGTGGTTTCCAGAATTTTTTCCGTCTGGGGAAAGAGAACCGACTTGGGCGAGAGAACCGTGTTTATTGCCCCCATGTCCGGGAGCTGGCCGTCTTCAAGCCTCTGAAACACGTGGTGCTCCCGGCTCTTGACAGGGCCAAAGAGCTGGTAGCTTTTCCCTGCCCGGTCCATCCCGCTGTCCCAGGCTTGTTTATCAATTCTTATGTATTTCATATATCTATCCTTTATTTGATAAAATCATCAGGATCATTGGGGTTAAATGTATCCAACGGAGGCCTCTTTTCCATATCAAGGCCTGCCTCCCAGTCGTAGATCTCCAGGGAGTCCTTGACAAGTTTACGGGTAAAGGCTCTGACATTGATGTCCATGGGGCAGGCTTCCACGCAGGCCCCGCAGTCGGTGCACCGTCCTGCACAATGGTAGGCCCGGAGGAAGTGGAAGGTCTTTACATCGGTTTCGCTCTGGCCCTTGCCCACCCACTGGGGGCCGGATTCATCCACAAAGCAGGTGGGGCAGAAGCACAGCGGACATGCATTGCGGCAGGCGTAACAGCGGATGCACTCGTTGACAAGGTCGTCAAAATAGTCCCATTTTTCTTTGGGGGCCATGGCTTCGATGGCTTTGACATCGGCAAACTGGTCTTCGATTTCCGGCTCGTCCACAAGGTCTGCGGCAAGGTCGTCGTAGATCACGGGATTTCGGTGCATGCAGGTGGCGCAGTTGGGTTTAAGATAATCTTCCTTTGCCGCCTCTTTTTTACCCGAGGCGGTTTTAAGGGTGATACTCCCCTCCCCGTCTTCGGTGTACTCTAGGATCTCCTCGTCACAGAGGGCTGCCAGCCTGACCTTGTCCACCATGCCGGTGCACGGAACACCGATGATGTAGAGCTGCTCCCGCAGGATCTTGTTCTCCACGATGTGGTTGACAATGTTCCTCGAATCACACCCCTTGGCAATGATGCCGATCTGTCCCTTCCGGTCGGTGAGGTAATTGGCAAGGTTCAACGAGCAGTTGCTGTTCCATACGAGTTTTTCAACATCTTCAGGCGTTCTTGCAATGTCCGGACGGGTGGCCATGGGGGTGGTTCCCCGGCCGAAACCGATGACCATCTCCACGGTGCCCTCTTTTAACAGATTCGAGGCAAGTTCCCTTATTCTTTCCGTTCGCTTATTCATAAAAACAAACCCCTTAATCCAGTTGTTTGACAAGTTTTTCATTGGGCTCAATGGACCGGACACTGTCGGTCACCTCTTTTGCCACATGGGCAAACTTGGTGGCTTCCGCAGAGGAGATCCACGAGAAGTGAAGTCTCTCTTTTTCAATGCCCATGTGTTCCAAAAGATTTCCCATGAGGGCAAATTTTCTTCTGGCATAGTAATTACCTTCCAGGTAATGGCATTCGCCGGGATGTCAACCGGACACCCACACGCCGTCGGCCCCTTCCCTGAAGGCGGACAATATGAATTTCGGGCTTACCCGGCCGGTGCAGGGAACCCGGATCACCCGGATGTCTGCAGGGTACTGCATTCTGCTGACCCCTGCAAGATCTGCAGCTCCGTAACTGCACCAGTTGCAGAGGAATGCAACGATTTTTCTTTTTTCTTCAGCCATTTTTTTCTCCTTTCACTGCTTCCGCAGAAGCAAAACTATGAAAAAGCAACAAGCCTAACGCTTTGGTTGGTGTCAGCCGTTGCTCGTTTTTTACACTGCCTCACCAGTTTTTACAAGAAAGTCCGGCTAATCAGCTGCAATCGCAGGACTTTCAATCTTAGTTGTGGCCGGTTTGATGACCATGCTGCGGCCATGCCGGTTATACGGCTTCGTCAAGGGCAAAAATCTGCGCCATTATCTGGTTGGTATCAAATCCTTTCAAATGGAGGGCCCCGGACCGGCAGGAAGAGACGCACAGGCCGCATCCCTTGCAGAGCACTGGATTTATTTCTGCCTTGCCCTCAAACCGTCCTTCCTTGACAAAGGAAGGGGCAGAATAGGGGCAGATGGAAACGCACACACCACAGGAGCTGCAGGCAATGGGATCGACACTTGCAACGTTGCCGCTGGTGTGCACCGTCTCCCTGGCAAGCAGGGTTACGGCCCGGGAGGCTGCGGCCTGGCTGTGGGCAATGGATTCATCAATGGGTTTCGGGTAGTGGGCCATGCCGCAGAGGAACACCCCGTCCGTTGCAAATTCGGCAGGACCGAGTTTGGCGTGTTTTTCCACAAAGAACCCGTCCTCGTTCATGGGGATCTTGAAGAAATTGGCGAATTTCTCGTCCCGGTTGGGCACAATTGCCGTTGCCAGTGTGACAAGGTCTGTTTCGATTTCCACGGGCTGTTTGAGCACGTGATCCACCACAGTAATGGTCAGTCTGCCATCTTGTACGGTAACCTTGGGCTTGTTGTCCACATCAAAGCGGATAAAGATAACCCCCGCTTCCCTCGCCTCCTGGTAGAGGTACTCCCGCTCGCCATAGGTTCTGATGTCCCGGTAGAGGACAAAGACATCCATTTCAGGGTTGCGTTTCTTCAGTTCCATGGCGTTGTCAATGGAGTGGGTACAGCAGACCCTTGAGCAGTAGGGGCGATCCTTTTCCCTGGAGCCGACGCACTGGATAAATACCGCCGATGTCAGCTCTTTTAACGATGGGTCGTTGTTGATGAAACGTCTGTCCAGGTCAAGACTTGTGATGATGCGGTCATCCTCGCCGTAGAGATACTCGTCGGGGCGAAAGGCCGATGCGCCGGTGGCAACAACGGCCACCCCGTGTTCGATCTCTTCCGAAGCGCCGCCGGTTGAAAGGGTCGAGGTGAAATTGCCCACAAAACCGTCCACATTGTCCAGGGTGGTGTTCATGTGCAGGGAGATGTTTTCATTCTCCTCCACGGCGGTGAGGAGATCGGCAAGTTCCTCCTGGATGTTCTCATCCTTAAAGGTCTTGTAGAGGTTGTTGGCCTCTCCCCCGAGCCGGTCGCCCTTTTCCACCAGGTGGACTTTGTATCCCTGTTCGGCCAGGTTCTTTGCTGCCGTGATGCCGGAGATACCCCCGCCCACAACCATTGCCGCAGGATTGACCTGGAGGGCGGTCTCTTCCAGGGGCTCCATCAATGCCACCTTGGAAACAGCCATGCGCACCAGATCCTTTGCCTTCTCCGTGGCAAGCTCCGGGTTGTTTTTATGGACCCAGGAGCCCTGGTTTCTGATGTTGGTCATCTCAAACAGGTATTTGTTCAAACCGGCACTGATCAGGGTGTCCTGGAAGAGGGGCTCGTGGGTTTTCGGGGTGCATGCGGCAACCACAACCCGGTTGAGTTTTTTCTTCTTGATGATCTGGGTCATCGCCTCCTGGGTGTCCTGGGAGCAGGAGTAGAGATTGTCCGTGTAGTACTCCACATAGGGCAGGTTGGCCGCGTAGTCCCGGACCGCTGGAACATTGACCACTCCGGCGATGTTGGTGCCGCACTTGCAGATGAAGACCCCGATTCTGGGGCGTTCTCCCACAATATTGGTTTCGGGGACCACTTCGGGAACCCGGGTTTCACTGTTTCTGGCCTCTGCCAGCATGGCCCCGGCTTCACCGGCGGCCGCGCTGGAATCGAGAACCGACTGGGGAATGTCTTTGGGTCCCTGGAAGGCGCCGGCAACAAAGACCCCTTTACGGCTGGTCTCCACCGGGGAGAAACTGTCGGTTTTTGCAAAATTGCCGCTGGTCAGGTCAATACCCAGCTTGTTTGCCATCTGAACAACCTCCGGGGAGATCTCAAGGCCGATGGAGAGGACGATCATGTCAAAGATCTCATGGCTTTTGTCCCCGTTTTCATCCACATAGGTGACCCGCAGGTCATCGGAGTCGGGAATGGGCGTCACCGTGTGGACACGGCTGCGCAAAAACCGTATCCCCTGGTCCTGTGCCCGGTTGTAGTAACGTTCAAAATCCTTGCCGTGGGTGCGCATGTCCATGTAGAAGATGGCACAGTCCAGGTCGTCTCCGGCATGCTCCTTGGCGATCACCGCCTCTTTCAGGGCGTACATGCAGCACACCGACGAGCAGTATTTGTTGTCGCACTTGTTCATGTCCCTTGAGCCCACGCACTGGAACCAGGCGATCTTCTTGGGCTCTTTGTGGTCGGAGATCCTGGCCAGGTGGCCCCCGGTGGGGCCAGATGCCGACAGTATCCGTTCGAACTCCATGGCGGTCATGACATTGGCGTTTTCCCTGTACCCGTAGTTGTCGAGTTTTGCCGGATCAAATGGTTCAAACCCCGGGGAGAGGATCACCGAACCGGCCTCGATTTCAACGGTTTCATCCTTCATGGTGTGGTCAATGGCGTTCATCTGGCACACGTCGGAACATATCTGGCATCCGCCGGTCTTGAAGTGCATGCATACATCCCTGTCAATGGCCGGGGTGTTGGGCACTGCCTGGGCGTAGGGAACGTAAACCGGTTTTCGTCCGGCAAGCCCCACCTCGTATTCCGACGGGATGAGAAAGGGGTTCTGCTTTGTGATCTCGGTGTTGATCTTTTCCAGGGTAATGTGGCCGGTGGGGCAGACCGATGCACAGGCTCCGCAGGCAAGGCAGGTATCCGACTGGAGACCGAAGGGGGTGTCGACCCGCATGTCAACGCCACGGCCGGTAAAGCTGATGGCGCTGTTGCCCATCTTTTCACACATGCGTACGCACAATCCGCAGAGGATGCAGTCATCTTCGAGCTTGGGGAACCGGGGTTCCTCTATGCCGTACTCTTTTGCAAGGCGCTGGAGGAGGGGAACCTCGGGGCACCGGGCGTAGAGCATCTCCACGATGAGTTTTCTTCCATGGTGGACCGCCTCGGTGTCGGTGTTGATCTCCATGCCGTCCCAGATGGGGTAGTTGCACGCCGTTACAAATTTTGTCCGTCTTCCGTCAAAGAGCTCCACCGTGCAGATACGGCACATTCCTGCCGGTTCCAGGGCCTTGTGGTGGCAGAGGGTGGGGATTTCCACGCCGTATTTTTCCGCGACCTGAATGACAAATTGTCCGTCTTCTCCCTGAACTTCTTGGCCGTTTAGTTTAAAAGTAACCATAGATAGTGTCCTTACTATTTGATAACAATTGCATTAAATTTACAGACATCGTAGCAGATTCCACATTTAATGCATTTGTCCTGTTCCAGGATGTGGGGTTCTTTTTTATCACCTTTGATGGCTTCCTGGGGGCATTTCTTCGCACACAGGGTGCATCCGGTACAATTCTCTTCATCGATTTCATAATGAAAGAGGTTCTTGCAAACCCCGGCGCTGCATTTTTTATCGATAATGTGGGCTTCGTACTCTTCCCGGAAGTAGTTGATGGTGGTGAGCACAGGATTTGGGGCCGAGGTGCCAAGGCCGCAGAGGGAGAATTTTTCAATCATGGCCCCGAGCTCTTCCAGCAGTTCAATGTCTCCTGGCCTGCCCTCTCCCTGGCAGATGGCGGTGAGGATGTCCAGGGACTGCTTGATGCCTTCCCTGCAGGGATTGCACTGTCCGCAGGATTCGTCCCGGAGGAAGTCGAGAAAATACCTGGCAACATCCACCATGCAGGTGTTCTCGTCCATGACGATCATGCCGCCGGATCCCATGATCGAACCTACCTTGGCAAGCTGCTGGTAGTCCACGGGGGTATCCATGAGTGAGGCTGGAATGCAGCCCCCCGAGGGGCCGCCGGTCTGGACCGCCTTGAACGCCTTTTTCCCGGGGACCCCTTCGCCCATGTTAAAGACAATCTCCTTTAGGGAGATGCCCATGGGCACTTCGAGAAGGCCGGTGTTCTTTACCTTTCCCACAAGGCTGAAGGCCTTGGTGCCTTTGCTGTCATCCGTACCGAACCCGGCGTACCAGGCGCTGCCCTTGAGCAGGATGGCCGGCACATTGGCGTAGGTCTCGACATTGTTGAGGTTGGAGGGGCCGTCCCTGAATCCCTTTTCCACGGTGTGGACATACTTTGCCTTGGGCCGGCCGACTTTCCCCTCCAGGGATGCCATGAGGGCGGTGGACTCACCACAGACAAAGGCCCCGGCACCGGTGGATATCTTGATGTGAAAGGAAAAACCGGTGTTGGCGATGTTGTCGCCCAGCAGGCCCCGGGCCGTGGCTTCCTTGATGGCATTCACCAGTCGTTTCACCGCCAGGGGGTACTCGTTTCTTACGTAGATGTACCCGGCAGAGGAGCCGATGGCAAGACCGGCAATGAGCATACCCTCGATGATCGAATGGGGATCTCCCTCGAGGATGCTTCGATCCATGTAAGCGCCGGGGTCTCCCTCGTCGGCGTTGCATATGATGCTC
>DATFJZ010000357.1:0-3162 GCA_035268945.1 Desulfobacteraceae bacterium
GTCTGACCGTTTGTCCCTGGGATCGATGGCGTACCGGGCCAGCCGCATGAAGCCGGCCGCCCCGAGGAAATCCGGCCGCATCCGTTTGGTGGCGCACCCCGAGATGCAGCACCCGCACTCCACACACCGCTCCAGCTCGTAGATCTCGTCGGCGGTGTCAGGATCCATGCGCTCCTCGATCCGTGTCAGATCGATATTGTCCTGGTGCTTGTCGTGGATCCAGCTCTCCACCCTTTCGCTCATGGCCCGCATGAACTTGCCCGTATTGACGGAAAGGTCGCCGATGAGTTCAAACCCGGGCAGGGGCAGCAGCTTGATCTCACCTTCGGGAAACTTGGATGTCAGGGTACGGCAGGCAAGGTCCGGCTTACCGTTGATGATCATGGCACAGGAACCACAGATGCCCGCCCTGCAGATAAAGTCAAACTGCAGGGAAGGATCCTGGTGCTCCCGGATATCGTTCAGTGCGATGAATATGGTCATCCCCGGGGCTTCCTTTACCTCGTAGGTTTTCATCCTCGGGGTATCTCCCTTGATCTGGGGATTGTACCTCATGATATGAAATGTCAGTGTTCTTTCCTGTTCTTCCATTATTTAAATCCTCTCCCTATGCGCTCATTTTTTGCTCTGAATTTTTCCGGTATCCTGATGGGATTGAGAAGCTCCTGGAGCTCAAACCGATCGGCATCCGGATTGGCCTTCTTGATCTCCTCGATCTGGGCGATCCTCTTTTCCGTATCCGTATGGTGGGTGGTGTTGTCCACGCCGTACCCCCTGGAGGCCGGGGGCATCTCCATTCGCATGATATCGACATCTTCATACGCCACCTCGGGCAGATCGGCGGCATCGTCTTTCCAGTAGGTCAGGGTTCTCTTCAGCCAGTTCTGATCATCCCTTGCCGGATAATCCTCCCGGGCGTGGCATCCCCTGCTCTCCTTTCGCAGCATGGCCCCATAGGCCACACACTGGGCCAGCTTGATCATCTTGGGAACACGGATCGCCTCGACAAGCTCGGGGTTGGACGAGCTGATCTTGTGGCGCAGGGCAATATTTTTCGCCCTCTGGTTGAGAACCTTGAGCTCTTCAACGGCCTGTTGCAGGTCATCTTCGTTCCTGAAGATTCCCACCTTGTCCATCATGATCTTCTGCATCTCTTTTTTCAGCTCAAAGGGGTTTTCCCCCTTGTCCCGCTCGATCAAAGCGGAGATCTTCCTCTCTTCTTTGTTGACAAAATTCTTCAGATGGTCTGTGTTTACATCCAGGGTGGTTGCTGCGCAGTGATCGGCAACGTACTCTCCCACGATCATGCCGGCCACAACGGTTTCGGCAACGGAATTTCCCCCCAGACGGTTAAAGCCGTGGAGATCCCAGCAGGCCGCTTCGCCGGCTGAAAAAAGGCCCTTCATTGTGGGGCTCTCGCCTGTGGGTTTGGTGCGGATTCCGCCCATGGAATAGTGCTGGGTGGGGCGGACAGGAATGTACTCGTTTACCGGATCGATGCCGAGGAAGTACTCGCAGATCTCCTTGACCTCCCTCAGATTCTTGTCGATGTGCTTTTTCCCAAGCAGGGTGATGTCCAGCCAGAGGTGATCGCCGTACCGTGACGGCACGCCCTTGCCCTTTCGCATGTGCTCGATCATGCGGCGGGAGACAACATCCCTGGATGCCAGCTCTTTCTTGCCCGGCTCATAGTCGGGCATGAAACGGTAATGGTCTTTGTCCAGGAGCAGCCCGCCGTCACCCCGGCACCCCTCGGTGGTGAGGATGCCCACAGGAACGATGGCCGTGGGATGGAACTGAACCGCTTCCATGTTGCCAAGGGCGGCGGCGCCGGTTTCGAGAGCAATGGCGTTGCCGATGCCTTCGGAGATCACCGCATTGGTGGAGACCGAGTAGAGTCTTCCATACCCGCCGGTGGCAATGGTGGTGGCCTTGGCCACATAGGCGATCAACTCCCCTGTCACCAGATCCCTGACAACGGCCCCCTGGCAAACCCCGTCCTCGTGGATCAGGGCAATGGCCTCTTTTCTCTCGTGGACGGGGATTCCAAGTTCAATGGCCTTGTTGTCCATGGCGTAGAGCATGGTATGGCCGGTGCCGTCGGAGGTGTAGCAGGTCCGCCACTTTTTCGTACCGCCAAAATCCCTGGAGGTGATCAAGCCGTGGCACTCGTTCTTTTCCGTCAGGGTCACCTTCTTGCCGTTGATCACCACCTCCCGGTCCCCGCGTCTCACCCGGGACCAGGGAACGCCCCAGGCGGAGAGCTGGCGGATGGACTTGGGGGCTGTGTTGACGAACATCCTGGCCACCTCCTGGTCGCAGCCCCAGTCACTGCCCTTTACCGTGTCTTCAAAATGGATCTCTTCGTTGTCCCCTTCGCCTTTGATGCTGGCGCCGAGGCTTGCCTGCATACCCCCCTGGGCGGCAGCAGAGTGGGATCGTTTGGCAGGCATCAACGACAGGACGATGGAATCATATCCCCTCTGCATGGATGCAATGGCAACCCGCAAGCCTGCCAGCCCACCGCCAATGACAAGTGAATCAGTATATATAATCTTCATTCATTACTCCTCGTGTACCTGTTTTTCGTCGTGTGTGGAAGTTTTCTCTTCGTTTGGCTGATCGGTCGCTGCCTTGGCAGGAGCCGCTTGGCTCTCCTCTACAGCCTCTGCTTCATGGTCCACCTCGGTCTTGGCAGGAGCCGCTTCGCTCTCCTCGACAGCCTCGGCTTCATGGACTACCTCGGCCTTGGCAGGAGCCGCTTCGCCCTCCTCCACAGCTTCGGCTTCATGGACTACCTCGGCCTTGACAGGAGCCGCTTCGCCCTCCTCCACAGCCTCGGCTTCATGGGCAACCTCTTCCTTGGCAGGAGCCGTTTCGATGACCGGAGCCTTTTCGGCAGGAGCAGGGGCTTCGACGGCGTGGGCGGTATTGTAGGGTTCACCGGCACGATCCAGGTGAGAGATGCCGATCACAACAAAAACAAGAAAAGAGAGCAGCCCCAGGACCAGAAAGAAAATTGTCAGTCTCTTTTTCAGCAGCTTGAGGGTCTGTCGGGATTTTTTTGCGTCCTTGCCCTGGAACCAGCCCCATTTCATGCAGAGCCGGTAGAGGCCGATGGTGCCGTGGAGCTCCACGGCCACGAGGAGAATCAGGTAGAGG
>DATFJZ010000358.1:0-3767 GCA_035268945.1 Desulfobacteraceae bacterium
CCAGGGACATGCGGTTCTGTTTGGGGTCAAGGCTTGTGATGCTCTTGGTGTGGCTCTTGAGCACCTTTTTCAGGGCCTCCTTGTCCGCAGGCTTGTTGGTTGCCAGGGAGACAGAGCCCCATCGGGCCACAACGGCCTTGATGTGCTTGTCGGCAAAAACCGTGCCGATACCTCCCCGGCCGGCCTGTTTGTACCGCACCCGCTTTCGGCCGGCATCAAACCAGGAAAAGTTCAAACACCCCATCAGTGAGTTTTTGGCGGCGGTTCCCGTGGAGACCACTGACACGTCGCCGGGTTTTTCATTGCCGAAGTGGTGTGTCAATGTATCGCTCAGTTCGTAGGAGTTGTCGGTCAGTCCTGACACCTCATAGATCTTGATCTTGTTTTCAATGCCGTCGATGAGGATCACGCACTCCTTTGCCGCCTTGCCGGTGATCTCCAGCACGTCAAATCCGGAAAACTTCTTGTACGGACCAAAATACCCCCCCACATTGGAGTCCATGGGGGCCCCGGTCAAAGGAGAGATGGTGGTGACAATGCTTTTTCCGGCCCCTGGATAGCCCGGCGTTCCCCCCAGGGGGCCCGATGCGATGCACACGGCATTTTCAGGGTCGTTCCATCGGGTGTAATCCTTGACAGCGTTCCAGAGCAGCCAGAGATCATATCCCTTGCCGCCGATGAATGTTTCCTTGACCGTCTCGTCAATGTCTCTGATGGCAATATCTGCATCGGTCACATTGATGTGCAGGGACTTGTCTGTGTAGCCCTTGTTGATGCCCGGAGGATCATAGGATTGTGACGTAATCTCTTTTAATTGAAATTCAGCCATGGGGTACTCCTTTGCTTGATATTTTAAAATGGTTTATTTTAATCCTTCTTCGCCGCCGAATTCCCGGTACAGGGAGAATTCATCCAGAACGGTCCGGTCATCACGGGTGGTGGTCCCGGTCACCAGCCGGGCCAGGGTGTCTGCCATGCCCGGCCCCAGCATGAACCCCTGGCCGCACATGCCCGTTGCGTGGACAAGGCCCTTTACCTGGCGGTTCATCCCCACAAGGGGAGAGCCGTCCGGGGACATGGGGTAGAGTCCCCGCCACACCCGTCGTACCCTGATACGTTGAAGGCAGGGCATAAGATCCACCATGCGCCGGCTCACCTGGGGGAGGAACACCGATGTTTCCCGCTTGTCCGTCCCGAGAATCGGCGGATCCGGTGTGATACAGAAGACGATCTGGCCGTGGCGGTTCTGGTAAAAATAGTAGTTCTTGGATCCGGAAACAGCCCGCAGATCCACCACCATGGCCTGGAAAAAGGGTTTTACCGGTTCTGTGATCCCCCCTTCATGGGATTCCGGTGTCACCGGCAGGTCGATGCCCGCCATCTTTGCCATGGACGGTGAATATCCCCCTGCCGCATCCAGTACCAGAGGCGCAGCATAGCTCTCCTTACAGGTCCTCACCCCGGTGACGGCGTCGTTTTCCTGGAGAACGGCCTTGACCTCCTCGTTAAAATAAAAATCAACATTGCCCGTTTCAAGGGCTTTTCGGTAAAAGGCATTGGCAGCGATCAGGGGAGAGGCCGATCCGTCATCCGGTGAAAAGGTGCCCCCTAAAAGGTTGTTTCTGTTTATTCCCGGGGCGATGTCGGCCACCTGTTCCGGGGAAACGAAATCGATGTTCAACCCGTATTGCTTCTGGGTGGGCAGCAACCCCTTTAAAAGTGTCTCTTCTTTTTCCCGGTAAACGGGGAAGAGGTAGCCCCCCTTGAGCCATTCGATGTCATCCCCGTGGGTTTCCTGCCACGTGGAGAAAATCTCCAGGGATTTGATGCCCACGATGATTTTTCCAGGATCGGAATGGGTGCCCCTTATACCGCCAATGGCGTGTTTGTTCTCTCCCTGACCCGGGGATGCGTGGGCATCGATTACTGCGGTTTTCAATCCCTTTTTACCCAGGGCCATGGCTGCGGGCAAGCCTATGGACCCCGCACCAATCACCACAATATCATATTTTTTCACGGGTTTCACCCCCTGTTTTTTTTCTTCCCCAAAAAAAGGGGGTATTAACGAAGGATTCTAAGGATTTATTCATCACCGTTCTCTCCTTTGACTCCGGCCAGAACACCTAAGGGAACTTCCACAAACAGCGGCCTGTCAACCCTGTCAGTGACCTCTTCCAGGGCAATGCCCTCGTCCCGGAAGATCTTCCACAGCATGGGCCGGCAGGTTTTGGACCCGCAGGACCCCATGCCGGCCCGGTTGATTCCCTTGAGCTGGTTGATGTCCCGAACCCCGTCCCGTATGGCAGACCGGATCTCGCCCAGGGTCACCCGCTCACACCGGCAGATCACGGCATCATCGGCCAGGCCGGCCGGATCAGGGTCTGTCCCCATGGCCGTCTCCTCTTTCTGGATCCGGATGCCGATGACCTGTTTGGCCTTCTCTTTTTCCACCACCACCTGGACCATCAGGGTGCCTGGGAACCGCTTTTTGTTGGCAACCACCCGTTTCACCGTATGGTTTCCCCTGGACGGGGAGGGATGGACGGTGTTGCCGTCAACGTCTGTCAGGGTGACCACGCTTCCCTTTTCCACCCCTTCCCGTCCCAGCTCATAGGGCAGGGTAACGGTGGGAAACTCGGGGTCTTTCCGATAGTCCACAAGGGTTACGGCCAGGCCGGGACAGACGGCAACACAATTCATGCACCCTTTGCACTTTTCAACATCCACGGCATAGGGCAGTCCTGTGATGGTATCCTGCTCGGTGTGGATGAGCTCTTCCTCGCACACCGATGTGCAGGGGTTGCAGGGGATCTCCTGGAAGCAGTGGAATACCGGCATCACACCGGTCTCTCCTTCCGGTGCCTCTCTTTTCACCGGTTTTCCCGGTCTTGATTTGAGCACTTCGGCCTTTTCTTCAAGGGATTTTGGGATTTCGCCGTCAAATCGGCCAAGGCTTTTGGCGATTTTCAGCCCCTGGATTCTGCCGGAGAACATGGCTGCTGATGCTTCGGCGATCTCCTCGGCATCCCCGGCGCAGTAGACGTCCATGCCCCATTGTTTTGCCTTGAGATAGAACTCGTTGACCTCACTGAGTCCCACGGCGATGAGCAGGGTATCCACAACAAAGGTCTTTTCCGTTCCCGGCACCGGTTTCCAGTTGCTGTCAAGCTCGGCAACGGTGACCGACTCCACCCGGTGGGTGCCGTTGGCCGAAACAACGGTGTGGCTGGTGTGGATGGGAACACCGAGCCGTTCCAGCTTGTCGGCGTGAACCTTGTAGCCCCCCACCTCTGCCAGTCCTTCGACAACGGCGGCCACCTCGATGCCCGCCTGGATGGCGTGGTAGCCGGCGATGATCCCCACATTGCCTCCCCCGACGATGAGCACCCGTTCCGATGCCTTGACAAGGTCCCGGTTGACAAGGGTTTGAAAGGCCCCGGCCCCGTATACTCCTGGCAGGGTGTTGCCTGGAAAGGGGAGCATCTTCTCCCGGGCGCCGGTGGTCACGAGGAGTTTTTCCGGTTTGACGGTGATGTATCTGCCGTCTTTCACAACCCCGACGATTTCATCGGAAAAGACCCCGACGGCGGTGGTGTTCAGCCAGGTCTCCACGCAGTCAAAGGCCTCAAGCTCCCCCTCCAGGAGGCTGCCGATGGCAAACCCCCGGGTGCCGGCGTGGGAGTCCTCCACGGAGCCGAAGAACTTGTGGGTCTGGAGCACCAGCTTGCCCCCGGCTTCGTCCTTGTCGTCGATCAAGAGGGTCTCAA
>DATFJZ010000359.1:0-3409 GCA_035268945.1 Desulfobacteraceae bacterium
CTCCTGGACCTGGATATGCCGCCGTCCAGGGCGATGCTCTCCTGGATTTCACCAACATTTGCGTACCGGCTCATCTTACGGATCCACTGGTCCACGTAAGGGCCCGGCTCTGTAAAAGCAACGGGCCACTCACGGTTGCAGGGATTCACCAGCTGTATGGTGGTGTCAAACAGGGCGTTGCTCTTGAAATCGTTCTCGATGTCATTGAGGACGTTGGTGTGGCCGCAAAACCCGGCAACGGCGCTGGTTCCCTGCATGGAGACGATCAGGGGAAGGCGCTGGCCGGCACCGGTGCTTCGCAGCACCTCCCTGTACCGGCCAAGGATGACATCCAGGGGATGCCCCGGGGGAATGGCGATCTTGTGCTGAAAACAGGCCACCATGATACCCGGATACCTGGCCAGGGTCATGAGGAGATCCTGCTGAAAGGTCTGGTGCCTCTGGCGGTGCTCTTTAAGGGTGTCGGCCCCCTGCTTGATGCCGGGGTATTCAATGACCGGCAGCTCCATGGGAGTATCATCGGCGGGCACCAGGATCTGGATCAGATAACCGGCCGGGTTTGCACCACTGCCAAGGTCGTAGAGCCGGATAAACTCCCGGTTGTTCAGATCATCCCGCAGCACCTCACCGGAATTGATATAGACCTGGCGGATACGGATCTTTGACACCTCGCTGGACGGCTCCACCAGGCAGGGAACGGCGGTGTTTTCCGAGTTGTTGCTGGCCTTGATGTCAAAGACGGCCCGCAGGTCATCATTGTCAAAGAGGTCGAGAAGGTAGCTTGTTTTAAAGGACTTGTCCGTCCCGGTGATGTGGATGTACACCGGTGTATCGGTGTCAGGTACTTCCTTGAGGCACTCCCGGCACCTGAGAATGGAAGCCTCGGCCTTGTGCTGAAGGCTTTGGGGAACCGACTTGAGTTTGTCCAGGATGGATTCAAGTTTCTCTTTTAGTTCCGGTACAAGGTTGTTGTTGTGGTTCATATGAAGCAAAGACTCCTAATTGAAGGGGATTTCTCAGATTATTCGAGAAAGAGAAGTTCATGACCGCCGTCACCTGAGCCGGCAATTTTAAGCTTCCTGTTGTCGAGCCTGAAGGTCATCCCCTCGATGCTGTGGCGGTGGCTGAAGGTGATGCTGTCCGGGTAGACCATGAAGGAAAAAGGGGTGAACAGATTCAGGGAGGCCTTCTCAAATGTCACGGTACGGCCGTTTTTCAGGGTGGCGGCAAAGCGCTCCCGGTCCCGGAACAACTCAAGAATACCTGTCTGGCCCGGGGTGATGTTAATGGACTGGGTGGAATGGCTGTCATCCTTGGAGAGCTGAACCAGGGAGGTGTTGATCTGGATGGGGTCCCGTTTCAGCTTGACGTTGTTTTCTGCCTGAAAGGAGGTATCGGAAATCAGGTTGGCAAGGACAAGGGCGGTAATGGGATCGTAGCACTGAATGCCGTATTTCCCCTTGGAATCTTCCGTGAGCAGTTCCCGCTGAATGGCCACCTGGACACCTTTTTCCATGGTTTCCAGCTCAAGGGATTCAATTTTCCTGGCCAGCACATCAAGCTTGAACACCTGCCCGGTCTTCTCGGTAAAATAAACACGGGAGTCGTCAGAAAGCTTTAAATCCCGGGCCTGTTCCGGGGTGACGGTGTACCAGGTATAACTGCCGGCCGTTGCATCACCGTTTAACAGGGATCGCCCCACCCGCTTGGGAACCAGGGTGGACTGGCCGGCCTGGAAAAAGGCGGCAAAGTCAAGGCTGGCGTCCGGCCCGGTCCTGGCAAGGAGGTACCAGTCAACCCCCTTGGCCGATTTTGTGATGCGCAGGGGGGTAAATGTGTATACATCTTCCAGAAACCCCTTGAGTTTAAAACTGATGGCATCCCGGTCAATGATATCGGAAAATGGCCCCTCCCCCCGGATTCGCTCATAATCCCCGTAGGGCACGTGGTTGCTGCGAAGGTAGCGGGGCACCTGGGCGTTCTTGATGTCCAGCTCTCCCACCTTGAAGTAAAAGATGTCTGAGGTGTAGTTTGAATCCCTGCATGAGTATACCTCATAGAGCCGAAGCAATTCGGTTTTCTGAACACGGTACCGGTACTGCTGTATCAGATCGGGAATGAGCTGGTTGTAGTTGAAATAGACAAAAAGGGCCAGGCGGGTACCCCGGTCCCCAATTCCTTCCCCGTCCTCGTTTCCATAGGCATTTCCGGACATCTGGTCCATGGTGCCGGCCACAAATTCAGGCTGGAGGAATGCTTTGGCGATCTCGTTCTCCATTGGTTCGTCACTTGTCAGCCAGTCGTGGAGAACAGGAAACACAGACCGGTAAAAGGCCATTTCCCTTCCCTGGTGAAGAGAAGCTGTCTTTGTTACGGTGCTGCTGCCCAGCAGCTGGTAGCCCTGGTAGCCAACAACGGCGATGACAGCCGCCACAGCAAGGGCCGACATGAACCTTAGCACAGAAGTGAAACGGCCGATTCCCCGGCTGAGTTCGTTGAGAAGGGTTTTTGCCCTGGCCAGACCCCGGGCGGAATCCCGGTACACAATATTGGCACCATAGGCGGCAATGGGTTTCTTTTTATCCTGGGACCGGAAAAAGGTCCAGGACGAGCCGATATTATCCCCCCGGGTGACCCGGATCTTCAAATAGTCGATGAAGGCCTTTTTTTCCGACGTTGTCAGCTTTGACATGGGAACCTGGTACCGGTCCTGGTCCAGGTGGATGGCACCGTTGATATCAATGATCCGTACATCCAGGTCTGCAGAGGCGGACTGGTACCGCTTGATGTCCTGGAAAAAAATACAATCCCCTGGTATGATGGCCTCATACACCAGGGGATAATCCTGGATCTTCCTTACCGGCAGCTCAAACTCTTCAAAACGCCCCATAGATAGTTTTTGAAACCCCTTTCAATAACACACTGGTTTTTCATTTCTATCGTCCTTTTCCACCCATAACCGGGCAACAGAATGCCAAACAATCCAGTGCAATATTCAAAATATTAATACTTAACAAAACCGGCCAAACGTGTCAAGGTTATTTTCCTCATCGCCCCCCACATCACCCTTGAACAACAAACCCGTTTGATCTGACCGAAGTTACAATCGGTTCTGCCATGGCTGACAAACATCTTTGAAAACGGACGAAATTGTGTTATAGCAGAATCACTTGAAAAACAGAAAGAACAACTTGCTCAAAACAAGATAAAACTTGCACGGAGCAGTCTCTTGTTTCCTGCCTCAAGTTTCTTGTATTTCCTGTAAAACCCACAACAACTGGAAGAATGAAGATGCTGATCCGAATCAACAGTGAAACCCCCCAGCCCCGCCTCATCGATCAGGTGGTGGCGATAGTGAAACGAGGCGGCGTGATTGCCTACCCAACGGACACCTTCTACGGCATAGGGT